>CALKWH010000404.1 GCA_938004375.1 uncultured Pseudomonadota bacterium | reverse complement strand
GCCGACGTCATCGAGCGCGAGCTGCGACGGCCCTCGAACATCGACACCACCGCGGACGGGGCCGGCATGATGGCCGCCCTGGGCGTGGGCCTGCTCGACGGTCCGGACCGGGTGCCGGAGCTGGTCCGGCTTGATCGCCGCTTCCTCCCGGCCATGGCCCCCGAGCGCGTGAAGTACTACACCGACCAGTGGCGGCAGATGGTCGCCAAGGCATAGGATGGACCGCCCATGACCGACTCCCGAGACCAGGGCCCTCCCCAGCCGCCGACCGAGAAACCTCCCCGGCCGACCATGCATCTGGGTCCGGTGCTGAAGCTCACGCCGTTGCCGGTGCCGCTCACCCCCGACGATGACGACCTCTCCGAGGAGCGCACCAAGGTGACCAAGCTCAAGGGCCTGGCCCCGCTCACGCCCGAGGTCACCAACCCGGACGGGTTCCTGCTGATCCTCTATCCGCCGTCCGCCGGGCTGGGGCAGCGCATCGCGGTCCCCGTGAACTCCTCCATTGTCATCGGGCGCCACCCGGACTGCAACTTCCCCATCAACGACGACAGCGTGAGCCGCCGTCACGCCGAGGTCGCCAACGGCGGCAACGGCAACTTCACCATCAAGGATCTCGGCTCCACCAACGGCACCCACGTCAACGACAGCCCCATCCGGCGCCTGCGCTCGCTGGTGAACGGCGACCGCATCCGCATCGGCACCGTGCTCCTGAAGTTCCTCACGGGCAACGACATCGAGGCGGCCTACCACGACGACGTGTACAAGCTCACGATCAGCGACGCGCTCACCGAGACCTACAACAAGCGCTACCTCCTCGACTTTCTTGATCGTGAGATCGAGAAGGCGCGGCGCTCCCAGCGGTCCATGTCCTTCGTCATGATCGACATCGACAAGTTCAAGAATCTCAACGACACGTACGGCCATCTGGTGGGCGACCTGGTCCTGCGCGAGGTCGCCCGGCGCATCGCCTCCACCGTGCGCAAGGGCGAGGTCTTCGCCCGCTACGGCGGCGAGGAGTTCGCGGTGGTGCTGCCCGAGACCCCCCTCGAGGGCGCCCTCGAGTTCGCCGAGCGCGCCCGCGCCACGGTGTGCGCCACGCCCTTCGAGGCCGAGGGCAACCGCATGCCGGTCACCATCAGCCTGGGCGTGATGGAGTTCGCCGCCCCCTTCGCCGAGCTCAGGCCCGAAGACCTCATCTCCCGTGCCGACGCCAAGCTCTACGAGGCCAAGAACGCCGGCCGCAACTGCGTCAGGCACTGACATCCCGGCGCGCCACCCCGGAACCCCTCGCCATGGACCTCCTGCTCCACTCCCTCCAGATGATCGCCGGCTTCGCGCTGCTCACCTACGGCGCCAACTGGCTGGTGAGCGGGGGCTCCACGCTGGCCCTGCGCATCGGGATCTCCACGACCGTGGTCGGCCTCACGGTCATGGCCTTCGGCACCTCCATGCCCGAGCTCACCGTCAACGTGACCTCGGCGGTGTCCGGGAGCACGGGCATCGCGCTGGGCAACATCCTGGGCTCCAACATCGCCAACATCGCGCTGATCCTGGGCGTCACCGCGCTCATCGCGCCCATGACCGTCCACGAGGACTTTCTGGGGCGGGACTTCCTGTGGATGGCCGGCGCCTCCCTGGCGCTGTTCCTGCTCATGCTCGACGGCCGCTTGGACTGGCCCGAGGGGCTGGTCTTTCTGGCCCTGGGTATCGGCTACACTGGGTACTTGGTGCGCACCGGCGGGGTCCCCGAGGACGCCGTTCCCGCGGACAAGGCCACCGGCCGGCCCAGCCTGTGGCGCAACGTGGGCCTGGTCGCCCTGGGGCTGGCCGCACTGATGGGCGGCGGCAAGCTCTGCGTGGACTCGGCCGTAAGCTTCGCCCGGCTGTTCGGCATGAGCGAGCGCGTCATCGGCCTCACGGTCATCGCAGTGGGCACCTCGCTGCCCGAGTTTGCCGCCTCCCTGGTCGCCGCCCTCAAGGGCAGATCAGAGATGGCCATCGGCAACATCATCGGCTCGAACATCTTCAACATCCTGATCATCCTGGGCGTGACCTCGCTGATCCGTCCCATCGAGGCCACCGTGAACACCCAGTTCTACATCGACATGGGAGTCATGCTAGGGGTCACCGCCCTGCTATGGCCGCTGATGCGCACCGGCATGGCCCTCGTGCGCATGGAGGGCGCCCTGCTCTTCGGTGTTTACGCGTCTTACATGACCTACCTGCTGGTGCTGGCCTGACCGGCCGCCCAGCGCCGGCCACGATTGTCTGCCGGTGGATGGAGGGTGCATGCCCATCGTCGAAGTGGTCCTGCTCGTCATCGCGCTGCTCGGCTCCGGCTTCGTGTTCACCCGCCTCGCCAGCCTGGTGCGGCTGCCCCACAGCGTGGCCCTGGTCATCTTCGGCATCCTCGCGGGTGCGCTGCTCACTTACTGGGGCTGGGCCGGCGCCGACGCCGCGGCGGACCTGTTCCCGGGCATCATCCTCCACGTGCTCCTGCCGCCCCTGATCTTCGAGTCCGCCTACAACCTCGATTTCGGCGACCTGCGCCGCGACCTGGTGCCGGTCACCGTGATGGCCGTGTTCGGTCTTGTGCTGTCGGCCCTGGTGGTGGGGTGGGGTCTGTACTTCCTGCTGGCGCTGCCGCTTTTGCCCAGCCTCACCTTCGGCGTGCTGATCTCGGCCACCGACCCCGTCGCCGTGGTCGCCCTGTGCAAGGATCTGGGTGTGCCCAAGCGGATCAACGTGCTCATCGAGGGAGAGAGCCTGCTCAACGACGGCACCGCCATCGTGCTGTTCAACCTCATGCTGGCGCTAACGCTCTCGCCCCCCGAAGGCGCCCTGCTGCCGTACGCGGCGGCCCAGTTCCTGAAGGTCGTGTGCGGGGGCGTGGCCGTCGGGCTGGGCGTCAGCCTGATCACCAGCATACTTCTTCGCTTCACCGCCCGCACCTCCAGCGCCCAACTGGGGCTCACCGTGGCCGCGGCGTACCTGAGCTTCATCGTCGCGGACCACCACTTCCACGTCAGCGGCGTCATCTCCACCATGATCGTCGGGCTCTACCTGGGTTCCCGCGCCCGGCTCGAGTTCTCCCGCGAAGCGCTCTACGGCATGCACTTCATCTGGGAGTTCCTGGCCCTTTCCGCCAACATCGTCGTTTTCTTCGGCGTGGGGATCACGGTGCACCCCGACACCATCCTCCCGGCCCTTGCCCTGGTGCTGCCCACTATGGTGCTTGTGTACGCGGCCCGTGCGGCCTCTGTGGCCGCCTCGCTCTGGCCGCTCAACCGGCTGCGTTGCTGCGAGCCCATCGACGGCGCCACGCAGGCGGTGCTGGTCTGGGGCGGCCTGCGCGGCGGCCTGGCGCTGGCGCTGGTGCTGCTGCTTCCGGCGGACTTCCCCCACAAGCAGACCTTCCTCACCCTGGCCACGGCCGTGGTGCTCTCGACGCTGTTTCTCAACGCCCTGACCATGAAGCCCTTTCTGGCCCGCTTCGGCCTGGACCGGTTGCGCCCGGGGGATCACGCCTTCCTGGACCGGACCATGGAGCACCTCGAGCAGCGCGTGTTCCGCGCCATGGACCGGCTGGTGGCCGCCGGGCTGCTCTCGGCCTCGGTGGTCGCCGCCCGCCGGCGCCTGTTCCACGAGGTGGTCGACGTGCCCCCCGCCGCCGGCCCCGGCGTGCCCGAAGCGGCCGTGCAGGACGAGCGCTTCGCCGTCAAGGGTATGCTCTTCGAAGAGAAGGCGCTGTACGAGGAGCTCCTCGAGCACGGGTGCGTCAGCCGGCGCGCCTACGCCTCGCTGACCCGGGGCGTGCGGGAGCGGTTCGAGGTGTACCGCGAGGGCGGCCTCGACGCGCTGCGGGCGCAGCCCTGCGAGGCGGTCCGTTTCGGCTGGATCGAGCGCGTGGTCGAGGCCCTGAGTCTGAGCCGGTCTGCGGCCATGGCCTCGCGCCTGGGGCTCATCCTCGAGGTCCACCTGGTGCGCGTAGTCGTCCTCGAGGACGTGCTGGACCAGACCGAGGCGTCCGCGCTGCGCGACCTGCTCTCGCACTGGATCCGGGAGATCCACGACCGGCTCGACCAACTGTACCGCGTGTACCCGCGCCTGGGCTCGGCGATCCAGAGCTACTACATCGCCAACGTCGTCTCCGAGGGCGCCGCCCATCTGGTCGACCAGCTCCACGCGAGCCGCGTGCTGAACCCGGCGGTGGCCACCCGGGCCCAGGCGCGCATCGAAGCGGCCCGGGAGCGTCTGCTGGCGGTCTCCCGGCGCCTGTTGCGGCCCAGTCTGGGCGACCGGCTCCGGGCGGTCCCCGTCTTCGCCACCCTCACCCGCGGCGAGCTGCGGGGTTTGGCCGGCGCCGCTCGCTCGGCGGTTTTTGGCCCCGGCGAAGAGATCGTTCGCGAGGGCGAGGCCGGTGAGGGGCTCTACGTGCTCACCGCCGGTCTCCTCGAGGTGACCGGCGCACACATCCAGGGCGTCGCCCGCCTGTTCCCCGGGGACTTCTTCGGCGAGCGGGCGCTCTTGTTCAACCTCCCGCGCAACGCCACGGTGACCGCCGTCCACGAGTCCGAGTGCCTGGTCCTCGAGCGCGAGGCGGTGGAGGCGCTGTTCGCCGCCCGCCCGGATCTGCGCGAGAAGGTCTACGCCATCGCCGAGACGCGGAAGTAGCTTCGGAACTCACCCGTCCAGCGCGCGCACCAGGGCGTGCCACATGGACACTCCCACGGCCAGGGCACGCTCGTCGAGGTCGAAGCCGGGCTCGTGGTGGTGGGCGCGGCGCTCGACGGGGACGGCAGGATCGCCGGCCCCCACAAAGAAAAAGCAACCGGGGATTTGCTGCAGGTAGTACGAGAAGTCCTCGCCGGCCATGACGGGTACGGCGGGGGCGAAGGTGGCGACCCCAGCTGCGGCGGCGGCCACGAGGGCGTGCTCGGCCACGTGGTTGACCAGGGCGGGGTAGCCGCCGGTGAAGGTCACCCGGGCCTCGGCATCGTTGGCGGCAGCGACGCCCGCGGCGATGCGCCGGACGTGGCCGCGCAGGGTCTCCATGACCTCGGGGGTGAGCGCGCGCAGGGTGCCCTTGAGCTGGGCCGTCGCGGCGATGACGTTGGGCGCGGTCCCCGCGTGGAGCTCGCCCACGGTGCACACGGCGGGCTCGGCGGGGGGGTTCACGCCGCGGCTCACCGCGGTCTGCAGCGCGGTGACCAGGTGGGCGGCGGTGACGAGGGCGTCCCCGGTGCCCCGGGGCAGGGCGGCGTGCCCGCCGCGGGCGGTGACGTCGACGGTGAAGCGCTCGGTCTGGGCCATCATGGGGCCGGGGCAGGCGGCCACGGTGCCGGTGGGGAGCCAGCTCCACAGGTGGGCGCCGAAGACGCGGTTTACGCCGTCGAGGGCACCGTCGGCGATGAGGTCCCGGGCCCCGCCGAACTGCTCCTCGGCGGGCTGGAAGAGCAGGCGCAGCCGCAGGCGTCTCGGGGGGTGCGCGGCGAAGATACGGGCGGCACCCAGGAGCATGGCCAGGTGGCCGTCGTGGCCGCAGGCGTGCATGAGCCCGGTGTGGACGGACGAAAACGGCAGGCCGGTGCGCTCCTCGACCCGGATTCCGTCCATGTCGGCCCGCAAGGCGACCCGTTGCCCGCCGGCTTCGGGTTCCAGGGGCGTGAGGTCGCACACGAGGCCATGACCGCCGATGTTCAAGCGCGGCGATAGGCCTAGCTCGTGCAGGGTGGCGGCCAGGTACGCGGCGGTGAGGCGTTCCTCCCGGGCGGGCTCGGGGATGCGGTGGAGCGCGCGGCGGTCGGTCACGACGCGCTCGAGGACGGCGGAGACCTCGGGGTGCATGGGGCTACTGGAGCGCCAGGCCCAGTTGGCGGCGGAGCCGGACGTGCAAGGGGCTGACGTAGAAGGAGAACAAATCCTGCAGCACGGGGTTCTTCGCGACCAGGTCGGCCAGTTCGGCCTCGGTGAAGGCCGGCGGGAGGACCTGCTGGGTCTCCTCGAAGAGCACCAGGCGCAGGGCCTCGGGGAGGTCGCCCGTGAGCAGCAGGCCGGCGCGGTTGCCCGCCATCCATACGGCCTTGCGCCAGGAGCCGGAGTCGAACGCCAGGTTCGGGTGCTCGGTGAAGAACTCGACGATGGTCTTGCTCACTCGGTAGGGCAGGATCTTCTTGAGCTCCTGGGCGCGCTCGTCCACCGGGTCCAGGGTCTTGAACTGGTGCCGCGCGTACTTCGGGTGGAAGGCACGGGTGAGGGCGGCCAGCAGCCGTGAGAAGTCCTCGGGATAGAGCCCGGCGGCGAAGATGAACTTCGGGCACGCGAGCTCCATGGCGCGGGCCAGGTAGAAGCGCAGGGTGACCGGCAGCTCGGTGAGCGAGTCGCGGCCCACGATGACGATGGGGGGTGCGTGGCAGGCCACGACGACGCCCGGGTAGGTGGCCGAGTCGCCCAGGTAGAGGCTGGTCGAGCGGGCGCCGAGCACGCGGGCCAGCTCCTGGTAGATGGTGGCGACGTCGCTCTTGTCCACAGGGGACACGCGGTCCTGCTGGGAGAGGCCCAGGGCGTTGAGGTCGCTGCCGAACACAGCGGGGGCGGCCTCCCACAGGGTGTCGAACACGGTGACCAGTGGGGTCGAGGTGGCCACGGTCTCAAGCTCGAGGCGGTCGGCGTCCTCGAGGCGGTTGGCGTAGTCCATGGCCACGCGGCCGGAGCGGCCCGCCTGGGAGGAAAGCCACTCCTGCTCCTCGGGCGTGCAATGGCCCATCAGGGAGAGCATCTGGGAGTAGAGATACCGACGCTCGTCGTCGCCGTTGCGCTGCGCCTGGTCGGCCCGCTTTCGAGCCGTTCGCTCATTCCCGTCGAGTCGATCCCTTCTCTCA
>CALKWH010000403.1 GCA_938004375.1 uncultured Pseudomonadota bacterium | reverse complement strand
GAATCGTGAACGATTCCGCTTGCGACCGGTTCCCGGTCGCCTCGTTCGCGTTCGGGGCCGAAGTAATTGCGATCTTGGTTCCACGAAGCGCAGTGAAACGGAGCTTCCACCGTCACCGGCAGCGTCACCGTCACCGAAATTATTGCTCACTGCTTATAATGCGCTTGCCCTGATCCCCGAAGGCGTCAGCTTTACAAAGGGGCGAAATGACGTACATTCGGTGCCCAGGAGGTTTCCCATGAAGACACTGCGCATTTTCACCACGCTCATGCTCACGCTCGCCCTTGGCTTGGTCGCCGGTTGCGGCAAGAAGGAAGACGGCAAGAAGGACGACGGCAAGGACATGGCCGCCCCCGCAGCCGAAAAGGTCGCCTCGTGCAACCTGGCCAAGTCGAACAACTGCCGCGAGTACCGCGACGCCAACCTGGCCGCCGGCACCGACGGCCTCAAGCAGCTGTGCGAGGGCATGGGCGGTACGTTCGGCGACGTGGCCTGCCCCACAGAGAAGATGACCGGCACCTGCAAGGTCCCCGAGCACAAGGACTTCTACTACGAGGGTTATCCCATCCCGCTGGCCGACATGGAGAAGGCCTGCTCGTCCAACAAGGGTACCTGGACCGCAGCCCCCGTGAAATAGACCCTCGTCAACGAGTCAGAATCGTGTAGACCGCGAACCCCAGGGTGGCCGGCAGCGCGCCGAAGAACAGGGCGAACGTGGCGATGGGGTGGCGCTCCGAGAAGCGTCCGGAGGCGAGCGTCAGGCGCTTGACCAGCGTCATCGGGCACTGCACGGGGATGATGCCCTGGGCCCGCAGGTCCAGACGGTGGAGCATCTCGTCCACCGAGGCGTAGCGCCGCTCGGGCTTCTTCTGGACGCAGCGGTCGATGAACCAGTTCAGGTCCGCGGGGACCGGGCACTGCCGCCGCTTCGACAGGAACGTGGGGACCACGGGCGACTCCTTCAGCACGCCCTCGATCAGGTCCTCCACGCTCTGCTTGCCGTCGAGGTAGTGCACGAGGGTGAGGAGCTCGTGGAGCAGCACGCCCAGGCTGTAGATATCACTGCGGACATCGGCCGGGCGCCCGAGGATCTGCTCGGGGGCCATGTAGGCCGGCGTGCCGACGACGGTGCCCACCTGGGTGGAGAACCAGCGCTTCTTTCCCGGACCCGCGGTCTCCGCCAGCGCGGCGCCCACGGCCGCTGCGTCGCGGCTTGCCCCGGGCTCCCGGACCTCCTTGGCGATGCCCCAGTCCATGAGCACCACCTCGCCGTGGCGGCCGATCATCACGTTCGCGGGCTTGAGGTCACGGTGGACGATGCCGCGCCGGTGGGCGAACGCGACCGCCTCGCACAACTGGTAGAAGATCTGCACGCGGCGCTCGAAGGGATACGCCTCGAGGAGCTCCGGGTCTCCCTCGCGCATCCGGTCGATGAGCTCCTCGAGGGTCCGGCCCTCGACGTACTTCATGATGAAGTAGTAATTGCCGTCCTCGTCCACGCCGACGTCGTGGATGGGCACGATGTGGGGGTGCTCGAGCAGGCCGACGGTGCGGATCTCGCGGATGAAGCGGGCCAGCGCCTCGCCCGAGAGCTTGTCCGGGCGGATCTTCTTGACCGCGACGAGGCGGCCGATGTCCTCGTCCCGGGCCAGGAGCACCTCGCCGGCGCCGCCCTCGCCCAGGCGCTGCTCCACGCGGAACCGGCCCCGGGAGCCCGCCACCCAACCGACCTGGCCGTCGCGCTCCGCGAGCTCGGGCAGCACGGTGGTGCGCACCGCCCCCGGGACCGTGGGGAACTCGGTGAGAAAGGAGCCGGACGGCTCGGTCTCTCGTAAAAGCTCGGTGGGCTTCGTGGAGATCGGCTCGGTCGGGTGCGCGGGGCCGGTCATGAGCGCCTCCTCATGAGGGTTTCTTGAACAGGCTGTTCAGGTCGGCCTTCAGGGAAGGATCCAGGCGGCCGGGGGGCTTCGTGGTGCGGACCTTCTGCTGCACCGAGCTGCGCCGGTCGAGCTTGTCCGAGTTGAACAGGGACTGCAGGTCGGTGCGCAGGCTCTCGGAGACCGGGCTCTTCTCGAGCACGGTGGGCAGATCCCGGGAATAGAACACGTCGCCGAAGCAGGAGCGCAGCGCCAGCATCAGTTCGTCACAGCTCTGGTACCGGTCCTTCGGATCCTTGGCCATCGCCTTCTCGATGAAGCGATCGACGGCCGGCGGCAGCTTCAGGTGCGGGAAGCGGGCGCCGGAGATCGGAAGAGCACACGTCTGAACTCCAGTCACCGAATACGATC
>CALKWH010000402.1 GCA_938004375.1 uncultured Pseudomonadota bacterium | reverse complement strand
GTGCGACCGGCGGAATCGCTAAGCGATTCCGCTAAGTGACCGGTCCCCCGGTCACCGGTCCCCCGGTCACCTGTCTTCGGTCGCCGGTCCATGTTCGTCTGTGTCTTTTGTCCGTGGTCCGTGGCCGCTCCCTTCAGTGTCCGTTCTTCCAGGCCGACCCGAAAAGGATTGACCCACGCTTCGACTTCATACTAGAAGCGTTGCCGGTGGGAGGCTTCACCCTCATGGATCTGCGCATCACGTCACACCCCATTCTGGCGCCGCTGCCGGAGCCCTCCGTTCCCTTCACCTTCAACGGCCGCGAGCTCACGGCCCGCCCTGGCGAGATGATCTCGTCAGCCCTCTACGCCGCCGGCGTGCACGTCTTCGGGCACCACCCGCGGGACGGGGGCGCCCAGGGCATCTTCTGCGTCAACGGGCAGTGCTCCCAGTGCATGGTGCTGGCCGACGGCGTGCCCGTGAAGGCGTGCATGACCCCCGTCTCGGCGGGCTTGCGCGTGGCGCCCTGCGAGGGCCTGCCGGATCTCCCCGAGGTGGCGCCCCCGCGCTCGCGGCCCGCGCCCCGCTTCGACGAGACCTCGGTCACCGTGCTCGTCGTCGGCGGCGGCCCCGCCGGCATGTGCGCGGCCGTGGAATTGGGCCGCCTCGGCGTGGACACCCTGCTCGTGGACGACAAGGCCGAGCTGGGCGGCAAGCTCACGCTCCAGACCCACAACTTCTTCGGCTCGGTCAAGGACTGCTACGCCGGCGTGCGCGGCATCGACATCGCCCGGATCCTGTCCGACGAACTCGCCGCGCTCCCGACGGTCCACGTGTGGACCGAGGCCGCGGCCGTGGGCGTGTATCAAGACGGCGCCTTCGGCATCGTCCACCGCGGCGAGTTCCGCATCGTGCGGCCCGGGCAGGTGCTCGTCACCACCGGCGCCCGCGAGCGCACGCTCCCGTTCCCGGGCTCGGAGCTCCCCGGCGTGTACGGGGCCGGCGCCTTCCAGACGCTGGTGAACCGCGACCTGATCAAGGCCGCCCGGCGCCTGTTCGTCGTGGGCGGCGGTAACGTGGGCCTGATCACCGCCTATCACGCGCTGCAGGCCGGCATCGAGGTCGCCGCCGTGGTCGAGGCGCTGCCGCAGTGCGGCGGCTACAAGGTGCACCAGGACAAGATCCTGCGCCTGGGCATCCCGGTGCTCACCTCCCACTCCATCGTGCGCGCCGAGGGCGCCGAGCACGTCGAGCGCGTGGTCGCCGCCCGGGTGGACGAGAAGTTCGCCACCGTCCCGGGCACCGAGCGCTGCTGGGACGTGGACACCGTGCTCGTCGCGGTGGGCCTGTCGCCGGTGGACGAGCTCGCCAAAAAGGCGAAGGAGTACGGCATCCCGACGTGGAGCGCCGGCGACGCCCGCGAGATCGCCGAGGCTTCGGCCGCGATCTTCTCCGGCAAGATCGCGGGCCGCAAGATCGCCCGCGAGCTGGGGATCCTCATCGACATCCCGGCGGACTGGGAGCCCCTCGAGGAGATCCTCAAGAGCCGCCCGGGCGCCACGCATGAAATTACGCAGCAGCCCCGCGGGGGCCGCGTGTACCCCATCTTTTTCTGCGATCAGGAGATCCCCTGCAACCCGTGCGTGGACGCCTGTCCGCTGCACTCGATCCAGATCCCGGGGACCATCATGGACCTGCCGATCTTCGAGGGGAAGTGCTCGGGCTGCGGCAAGTGCGTGCTGGCGTGTCCGGGCCTGGCGGTGTCGCTGGTCTTCGAGGACACCGATCCCACGGGCGAGACCGCCGTGGTGATGCTGGCGTTCGAGTTCGACGCCGCGCGGCTCCCCGCGGACGGCAAGGTGATCACCACCGACCGCCACGGGCGCGTGCTGGGCGCCGGCACCATCGTGGAAGTGCGCGACAGGAAGAACCAGGACCGCCGCCGGCTGGTGAAGCTGCGCGTGCCGGCCGCCGAGCGCCTGGACGTGGCCGGCTTCCTCGTGGCCGAGCCCGACCTGGGCCGCCCCGTCGGGCCCGAGTGCGGGTGCGCCGCAGGGGACTGCGGGTGCATCGATCCAAACGCTTGCGATCCCGTGATCTGCCTGTGCGAGCGCGTGCGCCGCAGCGAGCTGCTGACCGAAATCAAGGCCGGCGTGCGCGACATGAACATCCTCAAGGCGACCCTGCGCACCGGCATGGGCGCCTGCGGCGGCAAGAACTGCACCGAGCCGATCCTGCGCCTGTACCGCCAGGCGGGCGTGCCGCCCGAGGACGTGACGCCCCCCACCTTCCGGCCGCTGACCGCCGAGGTCCGGCTGGACTCGTTCCTGGAGGAGTAACCGATGAACGAGAAGAACACCTACGACGTCATCGTGGTGGGCGCCGGCTCCGTCGGGACCCCGGCGGCGATGTTCCTGGCGGGCGAGGGCCTGCGGGTGCTGCTGCTCGAGGGCGCGGCCTCGCCGGGCCAGGGTTCGAACAAGGCCGCCATCGGCGGCGTGCGCGCCACCCACTCGGATCCCGCCAAGATCCTGCTGTGCCAGAAGAGCCTCGAGGTCTTCACGACCTGGCACGAGGTGCACGGCGAGGACATCGGCTGGAAGCCCGGCGGCTACTGCTTCCCCGTGTACTCCGAGGATCTGCGCGCCCAGCTCCGGGGCATGCTGCCCACCCAGAAGCGCTTCGGCCTGGACATCGACTGGCTCGACGCCGACGGCATCGCCGAGGTAGTGCCCGGCATCGAGCGCCGGGACCTGCTCGGCGGCACGCTGTCGCCCGGCGACGGCCAGGTGTCCACGCTCAAGGCCTCGGTGGCCTTCCAGCGCGAGGGCGTCCGCCGCGGGGTCGAGCTGCGCGTCCGGGAACCCGTGGTGGGCTACGCCGTGCGCGCCGGCCGCATCGAGGGCGTTCGGACCGAGAAGAATTTATACTTCGCCCCCCGCATGGTCCTCGCCACCGGGGCCGACGCGCTGGCCCACGGCCGCATGCTCGGCGCCCACATCCCGGTCATGCCGGACTCCCACGAGGCCGGCATCTCTGCCCCGGTCGATCCTTTCCTGCCGCCGCTGGTGGTTGACATGCACGAGGGCCCCGAGGGCAAGACCGCCAATTGCTACTTCGGCCAGGTCCATTCGGGACAGATCATTTTTTGCTATACACCTAAAAAGGCCTTCCTGGGGCACAACCGCGAGAACCTCTCCGAGTTCATGCCGGTGCTGGCCTCGCGCCTGGTCACCCTGATCCCGCGGTTGCGCAATCTGCTGATCCGGCGCACCTGGCGCGGGCTGTACCCCATGACCCCCGACGGGCGCCCGATCCTCGACTGGGTGCCCGGCGTCGAGGGCGCGCTGGCCGCCGTGGGGATGTGCGGCCAGGGCTTCATGCTCGGCCCCGGCGTGGGCGCCCAGATCGCCGACATGATCATGGGCCGCCCTGGGATCCTGCCCCCGGAGATCCTCTCCACGCTCTCTCTGGCCCGCAACTTCGGCGCCACGCCTTCCGAGGCCCTGGCCTGACCGAATCCTCAGAAACAGAGATCGGAAGAGCACACGTCTGAACTCCAGTCACCGAATACGATC
>CALKWH010000401.1 GCA_938004375.1 uncultured Pseudomonadota bacterium | reverse complement strand
CCACCGAGATCTACACTCTTTCCCTACACGACGCTCTTCCGATCTCGCCTTGAGCTCCTGCACGATGGGGAGGCCGGTGTCAGTGTCGTAGTCGCCCGGCTGGGCGTCGAACGCGAGGCCGGCGACCTCGGCGGGGTTGTTCATGTCGACGAGGGTGCCGTCCTTGAGCTTCGGATCAATCACGATCTGCGTCAGGACGGTGCGGGCCTGGGGCAGCAGCAGGGTGACGTAGTAGTCCACCGCGATGCGCAGCATGTTGTCGGTGCTGGTGTCGGACACGTCGATGAACGTGCCGTTCTGGTAGCACTGCTTCGTGGTGAAGGCGTCGTTGCAGACCAACACGGCGATGACCTTGTTGAACTGGGGTCCTTCGTCATCGTAGATGTACCGGACACCGGCGGGGTTCATATAATACTCGAGGGGGGCGTGGCCCTTGCGGACCTCGACGTTGAGGTCGCAGATGGCCTTGACCTCGCGCGGGGTGAGGTAGAAGGACATCATGGGGTAGCCCGGGATGGTGTCGGGGCCGATACCCAGCGGGAAGGTCTTGAAGACGTCGGCAGCGGTGATAAGGCCTGTCTGACCCACCACCAGCGGGTCGCGCACGGCACCGTTCTCGATGAAGGCGGCCGCGAACGGGGAGGCGTCGTAGGTGGGATCCAGCAGCGGGAGATTGTTGGCGACGGCGCCCGCGACGATGGCGTTGACCGCGTTGTACTGGGCGTCGGCCACGATCAGGGAGGCGGGGACCTCGACGTCGGCGCCGGTGGGCAGCGGATCCTGATAGAAGTCGATCGAGGGCAGATCGAAGGTGGTGTGGGCGATGGGGGTCGCCGAATAGGTGATGCCCAGGGACGGGATCAGGAACATGTTGTCCAGCATGGTGATGTAGGTGTCCATGACGCCGGCCACCTGCGCGTCGCCGAGGACCAGGTCATCGACGTCGTAGACGATGCCGGTGGCGTCGGTGATGGCGCCTTCGGCCAGGTCATAGACGACGTCCATCTGGGTCATGTTCTCGCCGTACTTGCCGTTGGCGATGATGTACGTGTCGCCGACTTTGAGGTAGCCGGTGGCCGTCAGCAGCAGCTGGTGGCGGTGACCGGACATGATCAGGTCGATGCCGGTGACGTTGGCGGCCGTGTCACGGTCCTCGCCGACGGCGTTGCCGTTGATGCCCGCGTGACCGGCGTGGATGACCATGTCGGCGCCGGCGGTGCGGATCTCGTCCACGAGGGCCTGCACGTTGGCGTAGCCGTCCGCAACGTCCGGATTCTCATGCCAGAAGGTCACGGGCACGGCCTGCGGGACGTTGGTGTCGGCTTCCATGCCCATCATGCCGAAGATGCCGACGGTGAAGTCGTCGTCGATGGTCTTGAGCACATAGCGCTGGATGACGCCGTCGGTGACGAGGGTCTCGATGGCGTCGTCGGCGGCGGAGGTGGCGTCGGTCACCATGTTCGAGCACAGCAGCGGGCGGTCGAATTCAAAACTGTCAATGGCCGCGTTGATGATGACGGCGGTGCCGGCCGGGGTCCAGTCCCAGTCGTGGTTGCCGAGCATGACGGTGTCATAGCCCATCAACTGGAAGAAGTGGAACACCGGGGGCGCGTTGCCCGACAGCAGGTCGACCATGTCGCCCATCAGGGAGTCACCGGAGTCGACGAGGATCGTCGGGATGCCGGCCAGAGCCTTTTCGGCCTTGATGGCGCCGATGATGGCGGCGTGGCGGGCCAGACCGGACTTGGTACCGTCCTGGTTGAGCTCGAGGGGCGAGTAGTCGCGGGCCGGGCCCACGCCCATCAGGTGGGCGTGCAGGTCGGAGGTGCCGATGACGGTCAGCATGCGCGTGGTGATCTCGCAGGCGGGGTCATCCGTGCAGTCGGTGTCGTCGCAGTCAACGGCCTCGTCGCCGTCGTCGTCGAGATCGTTGTCGCAGATCTCGGCCGCGGGGCAGTTGGTGGCCGTGGCGCAGTCGTCGACGTCGTCGCAGTCGATGAGCGTGTCACCGTCGTTGTCGATACCGTCGTCGCAGATTTCGACCTTTTCCTTTTTGGGATCGTCGTCGCAGGCGGTGACGAACCCGAACATCGCAAGAATTGTTAAAAGTACTGTGAATCGTTTCATGGGAACACTCCTTTCCAAAGGTGGTGCTACCTTAGCATCACGTTTTTGGAAATGCCAGTGGATTTTTGAAAAAACCCTGATTTTTTATATAGTTTTTCAATCGCCACAGGAGGACCGGCCGGGGAGGCCGCGTGATCGGGGTCACCAAGATATTCGAGAAAATGATACGGTCAGAAACCCTTGCTGGGTACGGTTGAAGAGCTTGGGAATTTTCTTTTTTTGATGTTATCCCAGGGTTGACGACCGCAGGAACGGTCGTTTCAACCCTGGGCTAGAGTCGGTCAACCCGCGTTGCGGTAAATTGGGGAGGATCCGTGCGCAATCGGAACACGGGTGTCACTTGGCGAGATTTTTCTCTTTCAGGAAGCCGAGGACGAAGGTGCGCAGGGCGTTGGTACCCATGTCCTTGAGCTCGTAGCGGACGCGGGCCATGGGCTTGGTGATCTTGACCACGCGGGTCAGGTCGATGGGGGTGCCGATGAGCACGGTGTCCACGGAGGTGCCGTCGATGGTCTTCTCGAGCTCGGCGATCTGCTCGGGGTAGTACCCCATGGCGGGGAGCACGCGGCCCAGGTGGGTGAACTTCTCGAACACGCCCTTGATCGAGCCGGTGGCGGCCGGACGCGGATCGACGATGTCGGCCGCCTCGTACTTCTGCGCGGCCACGAAGCCGGCGCCGATGGCCATGCCGCCGTGGGTCAGGGTCGGGCCGTCCTCGACCACGAGGACCTTCTTGCCGCGGACGAGCTCGGGGTGGTCCACGGTGACCTCGGAGGAGCCCAGTACGACTTGGGCCGAGGGGTTCATCGCCTTGGCGGCGGCGACCACGGCGGCCACGTCCTCGGACTTGGCGTTGTTGGCCTTGTTCACCAGGATGATTTTGGCGCGGCGGAAGTTGGTCTCGCCGGGGAAGTAGGTGGACTCGTGGCCCGGGCGGAACGGATCGGCCACGACGACCTCGAAGTCGGACTTGTAGAACGGCCAGTCGTTGTTGCCGCCGTCCCACAGGATCACGTCGGCCTCCTTCTCGGCCTGGCGCAGGATCGCCTCGTAGTCGACGCCGGCGTAGACCACGTTGCCCATGTCGATGTGGGCCTCGTACTCCTCGCGCTCCTCGATGGTGCAGTTGTGGGCGTCGAGGTCGGCGTAGGAGGCGAAGCGCTGGACGGCCTGCTTGGCCAGGTCGCCGTAGGGCATCGGGTGGCGGATGGCGACCGTCTTCAGGCCGTTCTCCTTGAGGATGTCGGAGATGTAGCGGGTGGTCTGGCTCTTGCCGCAGCCGGTGCGGACGGCGCAGATGGAGATCACGGGCTTGGTCGAGGCGACCATGGTGTTGGCGGGCCCCAGGATGCGGTAGTCCGCGCCGGCGGCCGTCACGCGGGAGCCGAGGTTCATGACGGTGACGTGGGAGAGGTCGCTGTAGGCGATGTCGCAGACGTCGACCTTCAGCTCCGCGATGAGCTTCTCGAGCTCCTTCTCGGGGAAGATGGGGATGCCCTCGGGATAGAGCTTCCCGGCCAGCACGGCGGGATACCGGCGGTCGTCGATCTGCGGGATCTGCGTGGCCGTGAAGCCCACCACCGTGTACTGGTCGTTGTCCCGGTAGTAGGTGTTGAAGTTGTGGAAATCACGACCCGCGGCGCCCAGAATCAGAACACGTTTCTTCGACATTGCTTTCCTCCAGTTGAAATGGGTTTTGACAGGGAGGTCTGTTCGGTGGGGCAGGTGAGAAGCCCGGACTCTCCCGACGGGCGGACCTGCCACGAGAGCCCTTATAATCGCTTAAATGAAAAGTACAAGAGGGAAAAGGCGGGCGCGCGGGGGACTAGAAGCGGCGCGGGGGACGGCGGTCGTTGCCGCCGCGGTCGTTGCGGTCGCCGCGGGGAGGACGGGAGCCGAAGCCGCCGCCGCCGCGATCCTCGCGGGGGGCGCGCTCCTGCGCCTTGTTCACGCGCAGCGGGCGACCGTTGAAGTCCATTTCATTGAGGGCGTCGATGGCGACCTGGGCCTCGGCATCTTCCATTTCCACGAAACCGAAACCGCGGGGGCGGCCGGTCTCACGGTCGGCGATCAGTTTGACGGAGATGACCGTACCGTACTGGGAGAACAGGTTGTGGATTTCGGCTTCGGTGGTGGAGAAGGGGAGATTTCCGACAAAAATGGTCTGTTGCATACTACACTTTCCTTTCAAACGGATGAGACAATTGTTCCGACGACGCGCCGGAACGGAACAGTGACGTCAAGGGTCGACCCCGGGCACGGCTTCTTTTCCCCATTTCCAAAGATTTGGACACAGAAAAATTCTGGACGGGACGAACGAAATCTGGAACCGGAGCGGGACAGCATCAAACTCTCTGCACTTTCCCGCAATCCATGAAACCATCACACACCGGATTCCGGGAAACGCCTGTTTTATAGCGGTGTCCTACGAACAATGCAAGAAAAAAAATCAAGGAAAAATCAGGGGATTATCGTCGGACCGGGGGCCGGTGCCGGGTTGGCGCCAGGCGCGCCGGGGCCACCGGGGGCTGGGGTGGGGCCACCACCGGGCATGCCGGGGACCTTCAGGTCCAGCGTGGGCGCGGCCCCGGGAGTCCCGGGCGCGAGGCCCGGCAGACCGTCGGGGACTCCGTCGACGGGCGAGGGACCCTCGGCCGGCCCGGTGATGAAGTCCGACGACCGCTTCGCCCAGCGCTTCCAGGAATAGGACTCGACGCCGTAGACCCAGGGCTTGCCCACGATCATCATGGCGCGGGCGCCGTCGGGCTTCGCCGGGTCCACGGGAGCGCCGACGAGCAGCGTCGCCTCTTCCTTCTCGGTGCGGAAGCGGACCCGCAGGAAGGGGGGATCGAACTGGTGGGCGGTGGACGGACCGGCGGCGATCACGTCCTCGAAGTATACGTTGGCCAGGCCGGTGACGTAGTCGTTGACCGCGGTGGCGTCCACCGTGGCGCCCTCGGGGGCGGTGATCGCCCAGCGATCGGGCTTCACGATGGGCACCGGGTTGCCCATGTGATCGAACTGCGGCGGCGCGGGCTCCCCTCCCCCGACCTTCTTGAACTCGAGGGTGTCCCCGCCGTGCTCGACGACCATCGTCGTGCGCGCGGTGGACTCGGGCAGCGGGAGGCGGGTCTCGGTGAAGAAGTCCCGGGGCCGGGACATGAGCTTGCCGGACAGGGCCGCATCGACGCGGTAGATCTTCTGCTCGCCGGACCGACGCACGAACGAGCTGCGGACCAGGCTCTTGCCGACCATGAGATCCGCGCTGACCTTCCCGTCCTTGTCCAAAAGGCGCAGGCGGGTGAAGGAACTGTTGTCGGCCAGGTCGTAGGAGGCGAACATCTCCGGCTTGGTGGAGACGACCTCGGCCCGGGCGAGCTGGGGCAAAAGCGCCAGGATCTCTTCGACGCGGGAGGTGTCGGCCGCGTAGCCGTGGCTCTCGGGGATCACCCAGTCCTTGTCCTTGCGGGCGAGCGTCACCTTCTCGGCGCCCGAGGAGATTTCAATGGACGAGATGGCGGCGGCGTCCAGGCCGGGGTACAATTCCACAGACTTGGCGGACTGCCCGGTCGTGCGGGCCGGACGGACCAGGAAGACGACGACCTGCACGCACAGCAGGGCGGCCAGAATGATGTTGAGGTTCTTCATCGGTTCCCCCTTCTGCGCAGGACGGCGAACGTGGCAAATAGGATCATCAGCAGCGCCCAGGCGCCGAGCCACATCGCGTACTGCAGCACGTTCTTCTTCGTGTTCGAGAGCTCGGAGAGCGGGCGCGGCAGGCCCTTGCCCGAGGTCAGGATCTCCTCCTCGTCGGACTGCACCCACTCGAGGGCGTTCTGCAGGAAGCGGAAGGAGAATGGGAAGCGGGCGTCCAGGATCTTCACACCCACCTCGGACACGAAGTCCGCGTCGGCCACCACCACGAAGCGGGTGGAGGGGGAGCGGTCGCGCCTGGGGGAGGTGCGGGTCGGCTTGGCGCCGGGGGCCATCGGCTTGGCGCCGGGCGCGGTCGGCGTGGCGTCGGCCGTGGGTGGGGCCTCGCCGTCGGGGTCCACGTCCGGGTTCGGATCGTTGGGGTCGGTCCCGGGGTCCTCTAGCGGGCTCTTCTGGCCCAGGTAAGCGCTCTCGAGCTCGCCGGACACGGCCACGGCGATGGGATAGGACGAGGTGGCCGGCGCAGCGGGCTTGCTCGCCGGGTTCGGGGTCACGTCGAGGGAGCCCTGGGCGTCCAGGGGCTCGAGCCACGACTGCCCGGAGCTGGACAGGACCGGACGGACCGCCAGTTTGTCGTTGGCCTTGCGCACGGTGAAGGCGCCGGGCCACAGGAAGGCGGCCTCGGCGACGCTGTCCACCATGGTGTGCCCGGAGGGCTTCTCGACGCGCACGAAGTACGGGTACGGAACCTCGTCGATGACCATGAGGCCGGGCTGGATCTCGCGGGGCAGCGGATACGGGATGTGCTTGGCGTCACCGAGGATCTTGTCCTCCATGGTGAGGCCCCACTTGGCCAGCACACCCTCGAGGCCGGAACGCACCCGCTTGATCATCAGACGGTTGGACTGCAGCGCGGTCATGTCGAGCTTGCCTGGGTCCAGGAGCAGCACCATGCGCCCGCCCAGCATCATATACTGGTCGATGGCGTAAGCGGCCTTCTCGGAGAGCTCCTCGGGGCGCACCACCAGCAGCACGTCCACGTCCAGCGGTGGCTCCCCGGACGAGAGCTCGACGGGCTTGACGTTGTACTCGTCGCCCAGCAGGTTCTCGAGCAGGGCGTACTCGTTGGGCGGGCGGCGGCCCATCTGCATCATCATGGGATCCATGGCCGGCGCGGGCGAGACCAGACCCAGGGTGCGGGAGAAGCCCGGCAGCACACGCTTGAGCGCCGCATTGAGCTTCTCGGTGACTCCGCTCTTGGAGACCTCCTGCAGCTGGGTGAACAGGGGGAATTGGACCTTGCGGGAGCCGTGCTCCACCTCGACCATGAACAACTGGTTGTCGGTCGTGGCCTCCTTCTCCTCGTACTGCACCTTGGTCTTGAACTTCCCGATGAGGCCGTCGGCGGCCTCCTTGAGCTTGGCGGCGGCCTCCTCGATTTCCTTCTTCTTGTCGTCGGGCAGCCCCACCACCTCGCCGGGGAGCTTATAGTAGGTGATCTTCACGGGCGTGCCCACCTGGGCGAGGACGCTGTCGAGGCTGACGAACGAGGTCGACACCTTGCGGATGCCGCGGGTCAGGATGGCCTCGAGGTCCTTGAGCTTCACCTGCAGCTCGTTGTTGACCTCCTCGACGTCGATGAGGTCCTCCATGGCGTACTTCACGTTCTGGTCGCCCATGCGCACGACGATGTGGAAGAAGATGCTCTTGACCTCCTTCTTGTACTTGCTCTCCAGGGGCACGGGCACCGGGCGAAGGTTGAACTCCTCATACAACTGGCTCAAACGCTTGTCCGAGCGGGGATCCTCCATGTGAACGAGGACCTTGCCGCCGGACTCGGCCGCGTAGATGTCCAGGGTGTCCTGGATCTTGGGCAAAAGCGGTCGCAGGAGCTTGTGCGTGTTGTTGGAAAACAGCGCGATGATCTCGACGCGGTCGGGGAGCTGTCGCAGCACCTTGCGGGTCTGGCCGGAGAGGCTGTGCTCCTTGTACTGCGTCAGGTCCAGGCGGGCGCCGGTCCACGGCTGCACGATGGCGTTGAACAGCAGCAGGTTGGCGCCCGCGAGCAGAATGAACAGCCAGATGTTGAGCAGATCGGTGTATTTCCGTTTCATGAGCGTATTCCCCCCTACAGCCACTTGCGGTGGCGCAGCACGGCGACGTTGAGCATCACGAAGAACGCCGTGACGGAGACGTAGTACAGCAGGTCGCGCAGGTCGAGCACGCCGCGGGCGATGGACGAGAAGCGCGAGCCCAGCCCCATGCGGGTCAGGAACAGCGCCGCCTGCGGGTTCTCCATGCGGTCGAGGAAGAACGGCTCGCCGATGAAGTACAGCAGCCCGGCCACGAAGAACGTCAGAAAGGCGGCCTCGATCTGGGTGCGCGTGAGGCTCGACAGGAACAGGCCGATGGCCACGTAGGCCGCCCCCAGCAGGATGGCGGCGATGTACCCGCCGAACACCGGACCCCAGTCCAGGTTGCCCAGGGACTCGGCCATGATCGGGTACGGCAGCGTGATGGCCAGCGCCAGAAGCAGCACGCCTAGGCAGGCCGCGGCCTTGCCCAGGGTGAGCACGGTCAGGCTCACCGGGAGGCTGAACAACTGGTCGGCCGTGCCAGTGGAGCGCTCCTCGGCCCACGAACGCATGGTCAATAGCGGGGTGATCAGGAGAAAGAGCAGCGGCATGCTGGCGAACAGCGGCCGCACCGAGGCCTCGTTGCGCAGCCAGAACTGGTCGAAGAAGAGCCAGGACACCAGCAGGGCGAAGCCACCCAGGATGATGTACGCCACCGGAGAGTGGAAGAACCCGGCGCTCTCCTTCTTCCACACCACCACGAAGGACCGCCACGCCGACGGACCGGGATGCGCCCCGCGGGGAGCGTCGGCCCTTCGGTCCTTCGACTTCTTTCTAGGCAGATCCTCGATCTTCATGGTCGCCTCGGGGTCTGCCTCGGCCTTCTCCGGCGTGCCAGCCCTGACCGGCGTCATCTCGCCTGCGTCGGCGCGGTCCGCCCCGGCGTTCGCCTCATCCTTCACTTCCGGCTCGGGGGACTTGGTGTCTTTCTCGGTCATCGCGGTCTCCTTCTCGGGTCTGGACGCCGGCGCCTAGGCGCGGACATCCTTCTTCTTCGTGAACTGCAGGAACAGGTCCTCGAACGTCACCGTGCCAGGACCCAGGTATAAGAGGCTCCAGTCCTTTTCACGGCAGGCGGCAGAGACGGTCAGGGCGAGTTCGTCAAGGGTGCAGCCGACGGGCTTGAGGTGGAGCTCCATCCCCTCACCCGCGGGCATGCGGTGGGAGCCGATGAGCTTCGCCTGCCCGAGCCCCGCGAAGTGGGCGAGGAGCTCGGGATCCGGCCCTACGATGCGGACGAACACGGAGTCCTGGTGCAAAAGCAGGGAGGCGCTCTCGTCGGTGACGATGCGCCCCTCGTGGATGATCAGCACGCGGTTGCACGTGGCCTCGACCTCGGAGAGGATGTGGGAGGACAGGAGCACCGTGTGGTTCCGGCCATAGTCCTTGACCAGGTTGCGGATCTCGATGATCTGCAGCGGATCCAGGCCGGTGTATGGTTCGTCGAGGATCAGCACCTCGGGCTCGTGGATGAGCGCCTGGGCCAGGCCGACGCGCTGCCGGTAGCCCTTGGACAGGTGCCCGATGGGGCGGTGCAGATACTTCTCGATGCCGCACTGCCCGGCCACGCGCTCGAGGGCGCCCGTGAGGCCGGCTCCCGCGAGGCCGCGCGCCTCGCCCATGAACCGCAGGTACTCGCGCACCAGCATGTCGCGGTACAGGGGCGCGCTCTCGGCGAGGTAGCCGATCCGGCGCTGGACCTCGATCTCATCCGTTCGCACGTCGAAGCCGGCTACCTTCACGGTCCCGATCTCGGGGTACAGGTTGCAGGTCAGGATCTTGATCGTCGTGGTCTTGCCGGCGCCGTTGGGGCCGAGGAAGCCCACGACCTCGCCGCGATCGAGGTGGAAGTTGACCGCGTCGAGGGCCAGGAAGGACCCGTAGTGCTTGGTGAGGTTTTCGACGTGAATCACGAGGCTCTCCTTTTCCGACCGGGTGCCGGTCCCATACGCCGACCGGTAGCCGGTCGAAGAACGCCGACCCGAACCGAGGTCAGGGCCTGACTTATTCCCGGCCGGGCATGATAAAGGGAACGTGCCCTGGACCGATTCGGCGGGGGCGCATTATAAGATCAATTTCACCGTTGGCAACCCCTTGCGTTTTTCCGGTCGCCGGGACATGGTGGGCCGATGTTTCGACCGGTTTTTATTTACATTTTGCTATTATGTTGGGTGAACCTGCCCGCCTGCGCGCCCCCCGATCCGGACGATCCCGGCTGGATCCCGAGGACGGAGACCGCCGCAGCCATCCGCGACTATCACCGCGCCCTGGCCGACCTGGCCCGGACCCGCCCCCATGACGCCTGCCGCCTGGGCCGCTTCGGAATCGCCCAGTTGATCCTGGCCGCCCAGGACACCCCCCCCGGACACCAGGCCCAGTTATTCTCCAACTTCGGGGTCGCCTGCGACGACCCTCAGCGGAACCCGGACTGTGCGGCGCGGCTGTTCCAGTCCCTCACCAGGGCGTTCGACCGTTGCGCCACGGTCGACCCCGAAGCCGCCCGGTGGGGCCACCGCTTCCTGCGCTGGCAGGGGCTGCTCAAGGACGAGTGGGATCGGGAGCACTTTCAGGAGGCAGTGGATCTCTTGCAGTCCCCCCTGGCCCGTCTGACGCGCCTGGCCCTCGTGGGCGCCTTCCTGCACTCACTGACGCTCCTGACCGACCGCGCCCCGGCCGAGCGCACCTGGCAGTTCGTGCGCTGGCTGGGCTTTCCCTGCCCCGCCTGGGCGGCGTCGTTCTCCGCCGCGGGCCCCGAGGACAACCCGGACACCTGGCCGGCGTACTGCCTTCCCGCCTGCCCCGAGGCTTCGATCGCCGAGCCCCTGGCAGACTTCACGCTGCGCGCCCGGCGGCTGGCGGCAGCCTGCAGCCCAGAGTCCGTGGGGCTCAGGCTGCCTGGGGATCTGCGGTTCTACTCCCTGGACAATCACCTGGTGTTCCGCACCGCCGCCTTCTGGCGCCGGCTCCTCTCGGACACCCTGGAAGATCCACACCCCTACTCCGTCCGCATCTGGCCGCGGCTCGCGCCGGCCCTGCTGGCCTGGCGCCGCCTGGAGCTCGAGCTCTATCCGGCCAGGGGAGCGGGGGACCAGGAGCCCGATGTGCCCACCTACTCCAGAGCCGCCGTGGAGCCCGTCGCCTGGCCCGTGGTGCACCTGGATCCCTTCGGCCAGGCGATCGTCGAACGCCCCACGACGTTCCTGCCGGCGTTCGGCGAAGTCCGCCCGGGCGCCCGGGAGACCCTGGACGCGGGCGGCTCGTTCTCCTCCGCCGTGGATCGCATAGCCGCCCTGTCCGGCGACTTCACCGTGGCCCTCTCGGGGCGCGCCTCCTCGGACCAGGTGATGCTGCTCGCCTCGCGGCTGCGCGCCGCCGGCCATCCTCGCCTGCGCCTGCTGTTCCGCAACGCCTCCCAGGTCCTGCGCGCCTGCACGGTGGATCTGGCGGGGCCGCCCCCGGTCGAGCACGACCTGCGCCTGACCTTCGGCCCCGACGAGCTCTCCCTGGCCTCGGGGGCCGGGTCGCTGGCAGGGAACCCCTGGAAGGCGGCGGGGCCCTACGACTTCTCCGGCCTGCGCCAGAAGCTCGAAAACCTTCGCCACAAGACGCCGAGCGCGGCCGTGATGCATCTGCAACTGAAGGGCGGCGTCGCGCTGACCACCGTGGCCAAGCTCCTGGGCTACGTCATGCGCAACGCCTCGGGCCGCACCCTCTTCGGTGCCGTGCGCCTGACGGTGGAGGAGGAACGATGAGGAGTCGGACAAGTCGGACTTTCTTCCTCCTGCTGTTCCTGATGTGCGCCTGCGCCCGGCGACAGGGTCCTCCCCGGGGCAACGACGAGACGCCCGCGCTCGTCGCAGGACCCCCGGACCCCCACATCGCGCCCGCGCCGGCGCCGACCGCCGCGTCCCCCGGACCCTGGAGCCGGAAGACCGCCCGGATCACGCCGGCGCCGGCCGGGTTCGTCCCACCGTCCCGCGTCACGCTGAGACCCGGGCAGGTGATGGCCGCCATCGGGGACGTCCACGGAGACCTGACCGCACTGCGCGGCGCGCTGAAGCTGGCCGGTGCGGTGGACGACGCGGATCGATGGACCGGCGGCGGGCTCGCCGTGGTCATCACCGGCGATTACATGGACCGCGGCGACGATGAAAAGGAGATCCTCGAGCTCCTGCCCCGGCTGCAGCAGGAGGCGGCCGCGGCCGGGGGCGCCCTGCACGTGCTGACCGGCAACCACGAGCTGCTCAACGCCCAGGGGGAGTTCTGCTGTCTCTCCGCGCGCGGCAAGATCGTTCTGGACCGACCGAGCGCCACCCGAAGACAGCGGTTCGCCCCCGGCGGCGACCTGGCCCGGGCCCTGGCGGACCGGCCGTTCACCCTGATCCTGGGCCGCACGGTGTTCGTGCACGGCGGGATCCTGACCACGCAGGTCGCCCGCGACCTGGCCGCGCTCAACCGCGAAGCCGCCGAGTGGCTCCGGGGCACGCGCCCCCGCCTGCCCTTCGAGGTGCAGTCCCTGGTCTGGACGCGCTTCTATTCACTGGGGACCCCCACCGACGAGGTGTGCGACGAGCTGGCCTCGACTCTCGCATGGCTCGACGCCGATCGGATGGTCGTGGGACACACCGTGCAGAAGACCATGAACGCCGCCTGCGACGGCCTGGTCTGGCGCATCGACATCGGCCTCTCCCGGCACTACGGGAGCCACGGCCCCGAGGTGCTGATCATCGACGGTGATCGGGTGTCGGTGCGTCGCGCGCCCGCCGAGACGCGACCCGGGCATTGATCCGGGAGACGGAAAACATTAGGATTCGACCCATGAGCGATTCTCAGGAACCCAGCGCACCGACCCGCCCCCTCACGCCCCCCGTCACCACCGCCGCCGGACCCACCGCACCGAACGCGCCGCCCGCCACGCTCCCGCTGACCCTCCCCTCGGAGCTCCTCGAGACCCGGAAGGCCGGTTCCATGCCGGCCCCGAACCCGAACGAAAAAGCGGGGCCGCTCACCGGCTCCCTGTTCGAAGGGAAGTATCGCGTCGGCCCAATGCTCGGCGAGGGCGGCATGGGGCAGGTCTACCGGGCCACCCACGAGATGATGCGCAAGGAGGTCGCCATCAAGCTCCTGCGCCCGGACATGAGCGGCCACGCCGAGATCGTCGAGCGCTTCCGGCGCGAGGCCGAGAGCGCCGCCCGCCTGTCCCACCGCAACATCATCACCGTGCTGGACTTCGGCCGCACCGCGGACGGCACGTTCTACCTGGTCATGGAGTTCGTCGAGGGACCGTCCCTCACCCGGCTGCTGCGGGAGGGTCCCCTGGAGTGGAGGGAGACGTGCTGGCTGGGCCTGCAGGTGCTCGACGGGCTGGCCGAGGCCCACCGCGCGGGCGTGGTGCATCGGGATCTCAAGCCAGACAACATCATGGTCACCGTCCTGCCCGACGGCACCCGGAGCCCGAAGATCGTGGACTTCGGTATCGCCAAGCTCATCGAGGACGGCGGCCCCCAGCTCACCGCGCAAGGCCTGGTCTTCGGCACGCCCTCGTACCTCTCCCCCGAGCAGGCCCTGGGCCAGCCGGTCACGCCCCGCGCGGACCTGTACGCGATGGGCGTGATCCTCTTCCAGATGCTGGCCGGGCGCGTCCCGTTCCGGGCGCCCACCACGATGGAGCTGCTCAAGTTGCACGTGCAGGAGCCGCCGCCGCCCTTGCGAGCGTTGAACCCGGACGTGCCCGCCGCCCTAGAGGCCCTGGTGGCGCGCGCGCTGGCCAAGAAGCCCGAGGAACGGCCCACGGACGCGACCGAGATGGCCACCGAGCTGGCCCGGCTGATCGGCCTCGGTGATTCGCGTCGCATGGTCGCTCTGGCCCCTCCACCCCCCGAACCGGCGCCTGGCGGAATCGGGGACGATTCCGCCGGGCGACCGGTCCACCGGTCGCCATCGGCGCTGGCCCCTGCTCTGGCTTCAACGCCCCTGGTCGTCCAATCTGCAACGCTACCTCCCGGCGAGCACCCTCCCCGGCGCCGATGGCTCATCCTGGGGAGCCTCGGGGCCGTCCTCGCCCTGGTCCTGATCCTGGGGCTGACCCTGTCAGACAAGTCCGACAAGTCCGACAAGTCCGACAAGTCAGACAAGTCAGACAAGTCAGACAAGTCAGACAAGTCAGACAAGTCAGACAAGTCCGACAAGTCAGACAAGTCAGACAAATCAGACAAGTCAGACCCTCCCTCCCAGGCCGAGGCGCTCAAGAAGCGATACACGCCCGACGCGGTGGCCGAGCTCGAGCGCGAACCCGCCCGCGACCTGTCCCAGGTCCTGCTGACCCTGCTCGAGTCGTCCCCCGACGATGGTGGCCTGCACCTGCGCTTGGGCCTCGCCTGGGCCCGGCTCCAGGACTTCCGCAAGGCGCTCGCCTCCTTCGACCGGGCCCTCGAGCTCGAGCCGCCCCTGCGCCGGGAGCCGGCCCTGCGCTCCCAACTCAACAACTATCTGATCAACGGCACCCACTGGAACCGCACCCTCGTGCTGCGGCTGCTGCGCGAACACTGGAAGAGCGCCGGCGCCGACGAGGTCGGCTTCCTGACGGTGGCGATCAACCACGCGAAGACCGACTCCGATCATCGATACGAACTGTACCAGTTCGCCCGGTCCCGTGGGCTGCAGAAGGGCATCGACGAGGAGGGCTTCTGGTCCTCCCAGTTGCAGTACGCCACCACCTGCCAGGCGCGCCTCGAGGCCGCCCGCTGGTTCCTCGCCCACGGCACGAAAGCCCACGTGAAGCTGCTCGAGACCGCGGCGAAGGCCCGCTATTTCCACCTCGCCTCCGGGGCCACCCAGGACGCCGCCTGCTACCGCCCCGTCCTGCTCGAGGCCGTCGCCGCCGCACGCACCCGCTGAAAGCACCCTCTCCGAGCGGACATCTTCAACTGACAAGGGGGTTCGGATATGACCGGTCGTGGCGTTTTGGCCATGACCGGTGAGCACGAAGCCGGAAGAAGAAGAAGAAGAAAAAGAAAATGAAAAAGAAGAAGAAGCGGGAGCAAGCTCCCGCACTCCAAAGTTTTAATCCAACGAAACCAGCTTGTAGGTGGTGGAGCCCAGGCCGATCTCGGCGCCGTGGGAGAGCTGGAGGCGGCCGGTGACCGAGTTCTTGTCCTTCCAGACGTCCTCGTGGCCGGCAGCCCGGTTCACCAGGTCGTGGGCGGCATTCTCGATGGCGAGCATGTCATGGGAGGCCAGGATGCCCACGTCGCCCATGAAAGGCTTCTGGTGGGTCTTGGCGCAGTCGCAGCCCTTGGAGATGTTCGCCATCACCGTGATGTAGACCATGGGATAGCGATCGGAGATGACCTTGGCGTACTCGGCGAGTCGCTCGTGGAAGAGGTTCTTGTCGATCCCCTTGGGCACCCCGAACACCCGGGTGGGGCACTCGCCGATGCACTTCGCGCAGCCGATGCACTTCTTCTTGTCGATGCGCACGCTGGAGTCATCCACGGTGATGGCTTTGACCGGACATTCGCCCACGCAGCGCATGCACTTGACGCACTTCCAAGCGTCAACCGAGGGGATGTCGTTGGCGTGCTGGGCCATCTTGCCGGCGATGGAGCCGAAGCCCATGGCCACGTTCTTGATGGCACCGCCGAAGCCGGCCGAGCCGTGGCCCTTGAAGTGCGAGAACACCACAAACCCGTCGTAGCGGTCCATGTGGCGGCCGACCTTGACCTCCCTGTAGTGCCGGATCTTCGGGTTCGTGACGGGCAGGGCCTGATCCCCCTCGGAATCGAGGATGTCGATGGGCGCGTAGGTGAAACCGTGCTCCCGGGCCATGGCGACGTGGCTCTCGGTGTAGCGCCGGCGCCCCACGTAGAGCACGTTAGTCTCCACGAGGGTGGCCTTCAACTGCAACACCAGATCCTTCATGAGCTCGGGCTTGAGGTAGTTGGGGTTCTTTTCCTCGCCGAAGTGGACCTTGAAGCCGATCTTCTTCCAGTTCGCCCGGTGGGCGATTTTTTCCCAGACCCGCACCACGGCCGCCGGGCTGATCTCCTTTGTGAAGAAGACCTCGGGAATCTCCCCGGTCTGGGGAGGCTTGGGCGGGTCCGCCGGCTTGACTGGCCCGACCGGCTTGGGTGGGTCGGCCGGCTTGGGTGGGTCGGCGGGCTTGGGCGCGTCCGCCGGCTGTTTCGGTGCGGCGAGCGGCGGGGCCTTGTCGTCTCGGCCGCACGAGGCCACGGCGGCGCCCGCGGCGGCCAGCGAGAGGGTCTGCAGGAAGGCGCGTCGATCCATGGTCATCTCCCGGTCCTGCGCGGGCGGGCGGGCTGCCACCACGGGGAGAACCCGGTGAAGCGGGCGGCGCCCTCGACCCAGCGGTTGAGATAGAACGGCACGAAGTCCCACGAGGTCGCGGAGTCCTTCGCGCAGCGAAACCCGAAGTGATGGTAGATCTTTTTGTTGTCGGGGAAGTGCGGGCGGCGGAACCAGCCCGGCAGGTGGGACGGATCCCAATACCAGGAGCCCCCCTTGACCACGCGTTCGACGAAGCCCGGGCACTTGTCCGCGCCGCCGCACGGGCCTTTGGGGTTCACGCCCAGGCAGTCCCGTCCGCATTCGGCGTAGCCGCCGTAGGTGTACCAGTCCTGCACCCACTCGTCGGCGTTCCCGCTGATGTCGTACAGCCCGTAGCGGCCGGCGGGACGGCTCTTCACGGGCCAGGTGGCGCCCGTGCCCTCCTTGGGGCTGGTTCTGCCGCAGCCGCGCCCCGACTGGGGGTGCTGGTAGACCGTGTTCGCGCAGGACGGGGGGTCGTTGCCCCAGGCGAAATACTCGCCGTTGGGCCCGCGGATGGCCTTCTCGAACTCGGCCTCGGTGGGCAGCCGCTTGCCCTGGGCCTCGCAGAACGCCTTCGCGGCGAACCAGCTCACCCCCACCTTGGGCTGCTTCGGATCCGAGAAACCCTTGTAGTTCGTCTTCTGGTACGGGCACTTGCCGGCCGCCACGCAGGCGTCGAAGGCGGCCACCGTGACCTCGGTCTCGTCCATGTAATACGTGTCGACCCAGACCTTGGCCGACGGCCGCTGGCTCTTGGGACCATGGTCCCGGCCGCGGATCATCTCGCCGCCGAACACGCAGCGCATGTCGGCGGGGGCCGGCGCGCAGGGCTTGGGGACTCGGGTCTCGCAACGGGGCAGGAACATCAGGACGGAGACGAGGGCGGGGGTCATGGCCTGCAGCACGTCGGGATCCTCCGATGGGATGACGTCATGAAACGGGCGACGGGGCGCCTAGGACCGGCGGGGTCGTTACTTGGTCACCTTCACCAGGTCGGCCGCGTTGCGCGGGAGGATCTTGCGATTGGAGAAGGTCCACACGGCCACGCCGCGGACGACCGAGTAGGCGTCACCCAGGGCGCGGGTGTAGCTGGCGTACAGGTCGTCGTCGATGCGGATCGAAGCGTTGTCCGTGTCGGTCAGCGTCATTTCCTTGTAATCGTTGGGGGTGTCGGGGTTGGCGTTGGTGACCGTGGGATAGTTCGGAGCCGTGATGTTCACGTTCACAATCATGCCCTCGAGCGCCTCGGCACGGGCGCCGCCGTTGGCGATCTCACCGATGGTGACGCCGATGGGCGAGATCGGGGTGACGGCCGGGTCGACGATGGTCACGCTCGTGGGGCTGCCGACCTGGGTCTGCTCGAAGTATTCGGCATAGGTGCCGGTCACCCGGATGGTCTTGCCGATATCGGCCGCGGTCACAGTCGGAGTCGAGCTGGTGAAGACGTAGAGACCGCCAAACTCCGTGACAGAGGGATCCTGAAGGTAGAACTTGTTGTTGTCCACGACCGTGAGCACGCCGGTGAAGATCGGAAGAGCGTCGTGTAGGGAAAGAGTGTAGATCTCGGTGG
>CALKWH010000400.1 GCA_938004375.1 uncultured Pseudomonadota bacterium | reverse complement strand
GCGACCCCCGAGATCTACACTCTTTCCCTACACGACGCTCTTCCGATCTCCCGTGGTCGTGGGCGCCGGTCCCGCCGGGCTGTGCGCGGCCTGGGTGCTGGCCCGCGCGGGGCTCGCCCCGGTGGTGGTCGACCGCGGCGCGGACGTGGACGGCCGGATCGCCGGCTGGGCGCGGTTCTCGGAGTCCCGCGCGTTCCACACCGACGCCAGCCTGGTCTTCGGCGAGGGCGGCGCGGGCACCTTCTCCGACGGCAAGCTCACCACCCGGCGCAACGACCCGGAGCTGGTGAACGCCTTCTTCTCGTGGCTGGTGCGCCACGGCGCCCCCGGCGACATCCTGTACCGCGCCAGACCCCACGTCGGCTCCGACCTGCTGGCCCGCGTGCTCCCCTCGATCCGCGCCGAGCTCCTGGAGCTGGGCGCCCGCTTCCTCTGGCGCACCGACGTCACCGGCTTCGTGCGGGGCCCTGACGGTCGCCTCGACCACCTCGAGACCGGCGCCGGCCCCCTGCCCTGCACCCACGCCTTCGTGGCCCCGGGCACCTCCGGTGAGGCGCTGCTGCCCGCCCTCGAGGCCGCCGGCTGCGTCCTTTCGCCGCGCCCGCGCCAGGTGGGCGTGCGCATGGAGCAGCCCGCCCCGGTCGTCTCCCGCGCCGTCTACGGGCGCCACGCGGGCCTGCGCGGCCTCCCCTCCGCCGAGTACCAGCTCGTGCTGCGCCCCGGCGAGGTCCGCTCGTTCTGCATGTGCCCGGGCGGCGCCGTCGTCTGCTCGGCCGCCGTCGACGGCCAGCTCGTGGTCAACGGCGTGAGCCTGCGGGCCCGGGACGGCGCCTTCTCGAACGCTGCGCTCATCGTCACCCTGCCCCCGGCGGACTCCTGGCGTGCGGCCGTGGACGCCCGCGTCGAGCTCGAGCGCCGCGCCTTCGCCGCCGGCGGCGGGACCTGGGCCGCCCCCGCCCAGACCATCGCCTCGTTCCTGCGCGGCGGCACCCCCGAAATCGCCCCCACGTCGTACCGTTTCGGCGCGACCCCCCACGACCTGCGCGCGCTTTTACCCGCGCCCCTCATCGACGCCCTCGCCGCCGGCCTGCGCCACCTGCCGGGGTCGCTCCCCGGCGTCACCGACGGCCTGCTGCTCGCCCCCGAGACCCGCGTCAGCCCCGGCTGGCGCCTCGAGCGCGACGCAGCCGGCGAGGCCGCCCCCGGGATCCTCGCCCTGGGCGAGGGCGCCGGCTGGTCCTCGGGCATCACCACCTCGGCCACCGACGGCCTGCGCGTGACGCTGGACTGGGTCCGCACCCGCGGGTAACACCCGCACAGCCGCCCGGCACACGACCCGGTCGCATGTGTTTGAGCAGTGACTTGTCATTCTGTAATCTCAGTATATAGTCCCTGTGTCGAACCGCACGACGGAGGATCGACAGAACGATGAATAACGAACACATCCAATCCGCTCTTCAGAGAGTTTTCTCCAACCCTGATGCCCTCGGTCCCGCCAGGCCACGCCGGCTGCCGTCCTGGATCGCCGGCTCCATGCTCGCGGCCGGCCTGATGAGCTCCTGTGTCGACCCTCCCTCGACGAACGAGCTCCAGGACGCCGGAGCCGACACCCAGGACGAGCTCAACAACGCCAGCAATGTCAACAACAGCAGCAACATCAACAATGTCGGCAACGTGAACAACCTGTACAAAGGTCCGTTCTCCGACTGAAAGCGCCGGTCAAGTCCAATGACACCGTCCTTCCAACGGCAGAATCGCCCCAGCCACTTCAGCTTCAAACGGGACGCCCTTTACAGACGTCCCTTGGGCGCCGGTCAAGGAGTCTGTGGACTTGACCGGCGCTGTGACAGGAGCCAGGGCCCCATGAAGCCGATTCCCTCCGTCTGGTTCGCCGCCTGGATCCTGCTCCTCGGTGTCCTGGCCTGCGAGGCCCCCCTGGAACTGCACCCCAGATGCGGTGACGGCAAGCTCATCTCCGTGGCCGGCGAGCTCGTCGAGACCAACTTCGAGGCCTGCACCGCGGCGGGCCATTTCGGCGGCGTGAGCGTCACAAAGGATTGCCTGACCCTCTCGGAGCGCTATTGCGGGAATTACCGGTTGTTGACCATGCCGGCGAGCGTGAAGTTCCCCGTCCTGGCCCACGACGCCGATGGCCAACTTTGGATCTCGGGCATCGTGCAGGGCGCGTTCGACGGCCCCACCTGCCCCCGCCGCCCACTGACCTGGAACACCTACTGCGATGACATCGAGGCCGGCGGAGGCTGGCGAAGACACGTAGACGGTTATCACCATCCCGGCTGCGACCGCGCCTTCATCGGGCGGCTCGGCGCCTCTCGAGTCCCCGAGAGCCTGCATCATCCGGGCGGCAGGACCCCGCCGCAGGCCATCCTGTCCCTGGGCACGGCCGGCTTCGCGCTGGTGCGGCACCATCCGGACCCCGAGGACCTGAACTTCGTGGTGGACTGGATCTCCCCCCAGGGCGCGCGGCTCCACTCCGAGACCGTCCGGCATCACTTTGGTCGCGGGGAACCCCAGTTGGTGCGAAACGGAGATGACGAGTTCGCGCTGGTAACGTTCGCTTCCGGTTACCTGGAGGACATCCTGTGGATTTCGCGGTTCTCGATCCGGACGCCGGGGCTGATCCAGACCTCGGTGCTGCCGCAACAGGGATCCGAACCCTATCCTCTGTATGCAGACGGCTATCACACCGAAGCCCTCATACTGGGTGAGGGCCCCGGCGTCTATCGCCTCGTCACCTACCTTCAGGACTGGGAGGGTCGCAGATACCTGTACATGTTCAACTTCGAGGCGACCGCACCCGAGGTCGTCGTGACCGGACTCCAGGTGCTGGATCGTCAATTTTCCTATCTGCACCTGCTGGATCGGGTCCGGGACGACGGGACGTTCGACCTGGTCTGGTCCACGATCGGCCCGGATGGCGCCTCTGAATTCGACGTGAGTACGTTCGCGGACGACGGGACGGTCAGCGCCACGCGACGCTTCCAGATGCCCCCATACCACTATCCGCAGCACATCTTCCGCCTGCCCGACGGTGGCTGGATCACCGGCGGCCTGGCGCACTTCAGCGAGGAACCGCCTCCTACGCCGGTCTCCTGTGACTTTCCCCGAGGGCAATTGGGGTATTATTCCCTGTTCGCCACCCGGTTCCTCCCGGACGGCACAGAGACCGGGACCACCTACTTCGCGTCCCAGACCTTCGACAGGCTCGTGGATCTACTGGACCCGACCGCCGCCTCCGTCGCCTGCGACACGGGTCACGTGCGCTATGTCCTCGACGGCGATGCCCTGCTGGTCGCCGGCGTCTACGACCGCTCCGAATACTTCTGCGCCAAGGCTGAACCGGCCGACCGGTACCGGTACGAGCCGGTCCACACCTGCGGCGTGTTCCTGGTCCGTCTCTCCCCCTGACCGTTGGTGAATCTATCTTGTCTGACCTGTCCGGTCTTTGTGTCAATCCTTGGCAGGAGTGTTCTTCGCCTTCACGGCGAGGGCGATCTTCTCGGCCGTGATGGGCATCTCCTTGATGCGCACGCCCAGGGCGTCCTCGACGGCGTTGGCGACCATGGGCGCGGCCGGGAGCATGGTGTGCTCGCCGACGCCGCGGGCGCCGAAGGGCCCGTCGGGCTGGGGGACCTCGATGATGATCGGGACGACCTCTTCGGGGATGTCCTTCGCCGTGGGGAGCTTGTAGTCGGTGAAGTTCGGGTTGAGCAGCCGGCCGTTGCCGTCGTAGCGCATGTCCTCGAACATGACGGTCGCCAGGCCCTGCAGCAGGCCGCCGGTCAACTGCCCCTTCACCAGCGAGGGGTTGATCGCGAAGCCCACGTCCACCGCCTCGACGGCCTTGAGGATGCGCATCTTCCCGGTCTCGCGGTCGATCTCGAGCTTGATCGCGCCCGCGCCGACCGTGTAGTGCACGTTGGGGTGCCCGCCCTGGGAGGTCTCGGGGTCGGCGTTGGTCGACGAGAACTCGGGCATGAAGGTCCCGCGGCCGATGATGGGGCCGCCCTTGAAGGTCCCGTCCTCGACCTGGAGGCCGTTGATCACGAAGTTCGCGAGCGGCAGCGCGAAGGACGGCGCCTGCGTGCACTTCACCTTCTGGTCCTCGAGGTAGAGCGTCTCCCGGTGCAGGTGATGGGTCCGCTCGATCAAATCGAAGATCTGCTCCCGGGCGTCGAGGGCCGCGCGCTTCACCGCGTTCCCGCAGCTCCAGGTGATGTGGGAGGCGACGGTCTGCCATTCGTACGGGTTGCGATCGGTGTCGGGGTTCTCGGTCCGGATCTTGTGGGTGGGGACCCCCAGGATCTCGCCGGCGATCTGGGCCATGGCAGTGAGGTAGCCCTGGCCGATGTCCATGCCCGAGACCAGGATGTTCAGGGACGCGTCCTCGTTGAACTTGATGAACGCCGACGAGCTCGCGTTGGGCGGCATCGCGGGCGCCTTCCAGAACAGCGAGAAGCCCTTCCCGATGACCTTGTTGGGATCGGGCGAGGTCTCCTTCTTGCCCCACTCGATCTCCTCGGCGACCCGGTCGATGGCCTGATGCAGCCCCGAGGGGTTCATCTTCGCGCCGTAGGCCGTGGTGTCGCCCTCGCGGATGCCGTTGATGCGGCGCAGCTCGACGGGATCGATCCCCAGGTGCCGGGCGATCCGGTTCATGTGGGACTCGAGGCCGAAGAGGAACTCGGAGTAGCCGAAGCCGCGGTAGGCGCCCCCCGGCGGGAGGTTGGTGTAGATGCACACCGAGTCGATGGCCACGTTGTCGATCTTGTACGGGCCGATGGCCGAGAGGCCGACGGCGTTGACGACGTTGGCGCCGTACTCGACGTAGGCGCCCGCGTCCCAGTTGATCCGGTGTGCCAGCGCGGTGATGCGGCCGTCGTTCTTGACGCCGATCTTCAGGTGGGTGACGACCCCCAGGCGCTGGTACGTGTTGTAGAAGTCCTGCTCGCGGGACCACTGGACCTTGACGGGGTTCCCCTTGCACTTGGTGGCCAGCGCGGCGGCCAGGATCTCCATGGTCACGCCGTCCTTGCCGCCGAAGCCGCCG
>CALKWH010000399.1 GCA_938004375.1 uncultured Pseudomonadota bacterium | reverse complement strand
GGGACAACCAGGATGCGGTCACCATCATCGTGCTGCAGGGCGAGCAGGACGAGGCGGATCTCAACGAGAAGCTCGGCGAGTTCACGCTCACCGGACTGCGCCGAGCGAAGAAGGGCGAGGTCGACATCGAGGTCGACTTCGAGGTGGACGCCAACGGCATCATGAAGGTCGCCGCCCGGGACCTGGCCACCGGCAAGGAGCAGGCCATCACCATCACCGCGCAGAGCAAGCTCAGCGAGGAGGAGCTGCGCGGCCTGGTCGCCAAGAACGCACCGGGGGCCGCCGGGGCGAAGCCTCCCGCGTCGCCGTCCCCGTCGCCGCCACCGGCGCCGATCCCCGCACAGCCGGTCCCTGCGGTGCCCTCCTACACGCCGCCGCCAATGGCGTCCCCGGTCACCACGCCGCCGCCCGCTTCAATGGGCTCGGAGCCCGGCGCGCCTCTGTCGCCGCACTTCATGGGCATGGAGACGCACCAGTTGCGGCCCGAGCGTCTGAGCCAGGCCTCCACGGGGCGCTTCACGCCGCCGGCCTCGTCGCCGCTGATCCCCGGCGACGGCGCCTCCGAGGTCCCTCCCCTGGTGCGGGACGCGCCCGAGCGCCCCAAGCGCATCACCCCCACCATCCCCATGAGCATCGGCGCCACCCTCGACGACGGGGCGATGCGCCTCAACGCGGGCCGCTCCACTCCGCAGGCCAAGCTCCACGAGCTCGTCGCCGACGTCACCCGCCTCCTGCCCGACGTCGAGCGCCTGATCGCGCACACCTCCTACGGCCCCGAGGCCCTCAAGCGGGCCCGCACCAACCTCGACAACGCCAAGCGCCTGCTCGCCACCACCGGGACCACCACCACCGAGGTGTCCACCGCCCTGCAGGACCTAGAGCGCACCTCCACCATGTTCCAGAACATCCTGTCCCGCCTCAAGGGCACCTGAGCAGGATCGGACAATGACCCCGACCTGGCAGGCCAAGACCGTGACGCTCCCCTGTCCGATCACCCTCGGGGTCGTCTCGGACACGCACGCCAGCTCCCTGGAATCCCGCTACCAGCAGGCCCTGCTGCGGCACTTCGGCGGGCTCGGGATCACCCGGGTCCTGCACCTGGGCGACGTCACGTGCCCGGCCGTGCTCACCGACTTCGAGGCGCTGGGCTTCACCGTCCTGGCCGTGAAGGGGAACAACGACCGGCTGTTGAACTCCCCCCACGTCATGATCCTCGAGAGCGGCCCCTGGCGGCTGGGCGCCACCCACGGCGGCGGCGGGGGCTATCTCCAGGTCTCCGAGCGGGCCGTGCGCCAGGTGCGGTCCTTCTGGGACGGGCCGCTGCACGCGGTGCTCCACGGCCACTCCCACGTCCCCGCGGACACCGAGCTCGAGGGCGTGCGCATTCTCAACCCCGGTTCCCTCGGACACCCGCGCGCCTTCCCGGGCATGACCACCCCCGAGTTGCCGTCCCTGGGGATCCTCGAGATCACCCCCGAGGCGCTCTTGTTCCGGCCGATCTTCCTCGAGGGGTGACCGTCGAAGCGGCCTCCGTGCCCCCCCCGGCCGCACGTTTTTTCGGTGCCCTTCTGAATCCGCCTTGCAACCTGCCGTATGATGGCGTATAAAAACACGGTCTCTGGTTGACCGCCGTTTTGGCCCTACAAGGCATTTGAAAGGAGTCGTCATGAAGAAATTTTTCGTATCTGTTCTTGTCGCCGGTGTCGCCTCCGCGACCGCCCTCTCGGGGTGTTATCTGGAAGCGCGGCCTGCGACCGTCGATTATTCCTATGGTGGCTGGACCCCGTATTATTACAATGGAAATCTGGTGTATTTCGATACCCTTGGGCGCCCCTATTACTATTCGGGCGGTAGCCTGATGTATGTCCCTGCCACGTGGGTTCACTACGGCGCTTCCGTCAACGCCTATCGCCTCTATGGGTACCGTTATCGGGCGTGGCACAGCCGCTACCACCGTCCGAATTATTATCGGTCGCCGGTCCGGGTTCACTACAACCGCGGATATTCGCGTTCCTATGGCCGCACCCATTCGCGTCCGGCCTACCGCGCCCCCGTCCGTCGTGTCCGCTACCGCCGCTGATTTCCCGCGATTTTTCTGAGAATTCGGGGAACCAAAACTTGTAAAGCCCCGTTTTTGCTGCTATATGAAAGCAGGCCGCGGACCCTGTGGGTCCGGGCAACTGGTGACGGTGATGCTGCTCGACGAAATCAAATGTTCCTTCTGTCAGAAAAAACGCGCCGAGGTGCGAAAAATCATCACCGGCCCCAAGGTTCACATCTGCTACGACTGCGTCAACCTGTGCGCCGAGCTGCTCGAGCGCGAGGAGTTCGTGTCCTCGGTCGCTTCGTACAAACCGCAGGTCATTTATGACGAATTGAATCGCTTCGTCGTGGGGCAGGAGCTCGCCAAGAAGTATCTGGCCGTGGCCGTGTATAATCATTACAAGCGGCTGGACTCCCGCAAGCGGGGCGCGGCCGTGACCGGGAACGTGGATCTGACCAAGGGCAACATCCTGCTGCTCGGACCCACCGGCACCGGCAAGACCCTGCTGGTCGAGACGCTGGCGAAGAAGCTCGACATCCCCCTGGCCATGGGCGACGCCACCACCCTCACCGAGGCCGGCTACGTCGGCGAGGACGTGGACTCGCTGCTCAAGAACCTGTACCGGGCCGCCGGCAACGACGTCGAGAAGGCCGCCCGCGGCATCATCGTGATTGACGAGATCGACAAGATCGCGCGCCGCGGGTCCGGCTCCACCTCGGGCCGCGACGTCTCCGGCGAGGGCGTGCAGCAGGCGCTGCTCAAGATGCTCGAGGGCAAGACCATCAGCATCACCCCCGACGCGGGGAAGGGTTCGCGCAACGCCAACCCGGTGCTCATCGACACCACCGACATCCTGTTCATCCTGTCGGGGGCCTTCCACGGCATCGAGGACATCGTCCAGCGCCGCATGGGGAACCGCACGGTGGGCTTCGGCCAGAAGGACTCCCGCCAGATCACCGAGCGCAACCTTCTGCGCACCCAGGTGCAGAACGCCGATTTCTACAAATACGGCATGATCCCCGAGTTCATGGGCCGTGTGCCCATCGTGGTGCCGTTCAACGATCTCACCATCGACGACCTGACCTACATCCTGCACCAGCCGGTGAACGCCCTGACCCGCCAGTACCAGAAACTGCTCGCTTTCGACCAGGTCGAGCTGGTCTTCACCCCCGACGCCCTGCGGGCCATCGCCACCAAGGCCCACAAGATGAAGATGGGCGCCCGCGGCCTGCGCACGGTCATCGAGGACATCATGCTCGACGTGATGTACGACCTGCCCTCCTTGGACAATGTCACCCGCTGCGTCGTCGACGAGGCCGTCGTCGTGGACCGCAAGCCCCCCCAGCTCGAGACCGAGCCCCGCGCCGCCAACGCCGGAAAATAGTCACGGTACCGTACGGGACCAGCGCCGCCAGAGCACGACGCCTACGACGAGCATGGCCAGCGAGACGATCTGGGGGACGCTGAGGAGCACGGTGGTCTCGGTGGCGAGCTCGCGGGAGCGCGCGAAGAAGTCCGCGTGCACGGAGAAGAGGTGGCCGCGGCCCGGATCCCCCCGGAGGAACTCGAGGAAGAAGCGGCCCAGGCCGTAGGCGGCCAGATAGAACGCGAACAGCCGGCCGGGCCGACCGGTCTCCCGCGACAACCGGATCCCGACGACGAAGATCACCAGGAGCCAGGCGGCCTCGTAGAGCTGCACCGGGATCAGCGGGGGCAGGGGGTCGTTGGTCGGCCAGAGCCCGGCGGCGCGGTAATGGAGGCCGGCGGCCGAGTCCTCCGCCAGGGAGATCCCGCCGGGCCAGTGGGCGTGGGATTTGCCCCAGCAACAACCCGCCATGGTGCAGCCGAGCCGGCCCCAGAGGTGTCCCAGCACGAGCCCCAGGGAGGCGGCGTCGAGGAAGTGCCGAAAAGGCAGGCGGCGGCGCAGCAGGAACGCCGCGGCGGCGCCCGCGAGGAGGCCGCCCTGGAACGAGAGGCCGCCGTCCCACACCGCGAGCACCCGCCAGGGCCGGTCCAGGTAGCCCACCGGCCCGAACAGGATGTGGAACAGGCGCGCGCCGACGAGGGCGGCGAGAAAGATCCACAGCACGTGGTCGGTGTGCCGCTCCACGTCCAGGCCCCGGTGACGCAGCACCCGCCGGAACACCAGCAGCCCGGTGACGAAGCCGAGCAGGATCATCATGCCGTAGGACGGCAGGCCGGGGATCAGTTCGGGGCGCACGCGGAGCCTCCGGCCGGTTTCTTGACAATTTGTGGCGTCAATGTAGTATGGTGTATAGAGAGGTGCAACATGACACGCAACACATCCTCCAACGCACGGCAACACATGGAACGCAGGGCCCGCGGGTTGAGCTTGGAGCTCGACCGTCTGCTCTGGGAGCGCATGAGCCGGACGCTCCCGACCGCCGCTCCGTCCGCGGCGCAGGCCGACCCGGTGCGCGGGAGCGCAGGCGGTCCCAGAACCACCGCCGGATAGCCCCGGGCAGCGGCGTCGGTCCCTTTCGTCGAAGCGAGGCCCACGCCCGGCCCACTGTACACGTCCCCCAACCATCCGCAAAGGTCAAAGTTTCCCTTTGGGGTCCCCGCCATTCGTGGTAGTGTCCTGCCATGAAAAGTTGTTCTGTCGCTATCCGGGAGAGATGACATCATGCTGACTGCCTATTGGTTCACGCTGGGCTTCGGTGGGGTTTTCCTGCTGGTAACTGTCTTCTTCGGAGCGGACTCCGACACCGACGGCCACGACTTCGGCCAAGTCGACACCGTCGACGGCAACATCACCACCGGAGACGTCGGGCACCTCCACGGCACCCATGGCGCCCCGGGGGATGCCTCCCATCCACCGGTGATGGATATCTTCTTCTTCCTGCTCTCGCTGCGGTTCTGGGCCTTCTTCACGGCCTTCTTCGGGCTCACCGGCGTGGGTGGCTCCTATATCATCGGCGGTGGGATCAGCACCCTGGTCCTGGCCATCCTCATGGGTCTGATCGCGGGCTTTTCGGCGAGCTATCTGTTCAAGTACCTGAGCCGCGGCAATGTCTCCTCGGACGTGAACCTTCAGGACGCCGTGGGCCAGCGTGCCGACGTCACCGTGCCGCTGGGCCCCGGGGATCCGGGGAAGGTGCGCCTGGTGCTCAAGGGCCAGATCATCGAGCTCAAGGCCATCTGCGAGGAGGCCGAGTGTCCGATGCACGCGCCGGTGACCGTCACCGCCTACCACAACAACGCATTCACCGTGGCGCCGCTCGCGGCCGCCGGGTCCAAGTCAACCAACGAGGAGGAGAATCATGGGTAACATGCAGCCGTTTTTCTGGGGGATCGGCGCCGGCTTCGGCATCTATATCTTCCTGAAAATCATCATCAACTACTTTTTCTACATCGGGAAACCCAACGAGGTGCTGATCTTCTCCGGGCGCTCCCACCGCTACCCGGACGGCTCCGTGCGCGGCTACCGCTACGTCATCGGTGGTTGGGCCTTCCGCTTCCCCATCATCGAGCGCGTGGACCGCATGGAGCTCTCGGAGCTGCCCGTCAACGTGAGCGTGACCAACGCGTACTCCAAGGGCGGCATCGCCGTGAACGTCACCGCCATCGCCAATATCAAGATCTCTTCGGAGCCCATCGTCCTGGACGCCGCCATCGAACACTTCCTGGGACAGAACCGCGAGCAGATCGCCCACGTCGCCCGCGAGACCCTCGAGGGTCACCTGCGCGGCGTGCTGGCCACCATGACCCCGGAGCAGATCAACGAGGACCGCCTGAGCTTCTCCGAGCGCGTCGAGGCCGACGTGGTGCCCGACTTCAACAAGCTCGGCCTGCACCTGGACAACTTCAAGATGCAGAGCATCAGCGACAAGGAAGAATACCTGCTCGCCGTGGGCCGCAAGAAGATCGAGGAGATCAAGAAGCTGGCCGCGGTCGCCGAGTCCGACGCCAACAAGGTCGCCAAGAACATCGAGGAGGAGGCCAAGGGCGTCGCCAAGGCCACCAACGAGGAGGTGGACATGGTGATCAAGCAGGCCCAGAACGAACTGGCCACGTTCGTCGCCAACATGCTCGCCCAGGTCACCTCCGAGGAGGAGCGCACCATCGTCGCGGCCGCCCAGGCCCGCGCCGAGGCCGAGCAGAAGTTGCAACAGATTCGCGCCGAGCTCGAGACCAAGCGCCGCGAGGTCGAGGAGGTGCTGCCCGCCGAGACGCGCAAGCGCATGGCCGAGATCCTGGCCGTGGGCGAGGCCGCCTACATGCAGAAGCGCGGCGAGGCGACCGCCCGGGTCCTCGCCCTCACCCACGAGGTGTGGAAGGAGGCCGGCCCCATCGCCAAGGACGTGTACATCCTGCAGCAGATCGAAGTGATCCTCGAAAAGGTCGTCGACGCGGTGAAGAACGTGGACATGGGCGAGATCAACTTGCTCGACGCGGGTGATGCCTCCACCCTGCGCCACCATGTGCAGTCCTACCCGGCCATGGTCGGCGCGGTCCTGCAGGAACTGAAGACCATCACGGGTATCGACGTGGCGGGCGTGCTGTCCCCCGCGACGAAGACGCCGGCCGGCACCCGGCTCTAACCCCTACGGCGATCATGGAGGTTGCACCATGTTTACATTCATGACTGGCATCATCGCGATTTTGGTCGTCCTGGCCATCTTCATCATCCGGAACGTCATCCACATCTGCCCGCCCAACAAGGTCCTGATCTTCTCCGGGCGGTACCGCAACATCATCATCGATCACGGCGGCCAGCAGGTCCGCAAGCGCGTGGGTTACCGCATCATCCGCGGCGGCCGCGGCTTCCGGTGGCCTTTGTTCGAGACCGTCGACAGCCTGGACCTGACCAACATCAACATCGAGGTCAAGGTCGAGGACGCCTACGCCAAGAACGCGATACCCCTCTCGGTGGGGGGCATCGCCAACCTGAAGATCGCCGGCGACGAGCCGGTCATCCGCAACGCCATCGAGCGCTTTCTGGGCCGCCCGCGCTCCGAGATCATCCGCATCGCCCAGGAGACCCTCGAGGGCAACCTGCGCGGCGTGCTCGCCACGATGACCCCGGAGGAGGTCAACGAGGACCGCATCCGCTTCATCAAGGAGCTTCAGAACGAAGCTGACGAGGATCTGGCGAAGCTGGGTCTGGTGCTCGACACCCTGAAGATCCAGAACATCAGCGACAAGGTGCAGTACCTGGAGTCCATCGGCCGGATCCGCAACGCCGACGTCCAGCGCGACGCCCGCGTGGCCCAGGCCAAGAACTGGGCCGAGGCCACCGTGCGTGACGCCGTCAACCGCAAGGAGAAGGAGATCATGAAGATCCAGGTCGGGCGCCGCACGGCCGAGGCCGAGTTCGCCAAGCGCCTGAAGGACGCCGTCACCAAGCGCGAGGCGGTCATCGCCGAGGAGCGCGGCAAGGTCGCCGCCCAAGTGGCCAAGGCCGAGGCCGAGTTGTTCATGCAGGAGGCCCGCAAGATCCAGGTCAGCCACCAGCTCGAGGCGGACATGATTGCCCCCGCGATCGCCCGACGCAACTCCGATCTAGCCAACGCCGAGGGCGCCGTCGCCCAGCAGATCGAAGAGGGCCGCGCCCGCGCCGCCGCCCTCAGGGCCATCGTGCAGACCTGGAAGGCTTCGGGCGAGGCCGGCCGCGACATCTTCATGCTGCAGAAGCTCGACGCGATCCTGCCCAAGACCCTCGAGGTCCTCACCAAGGCCCGCGTCGACCGCATCACCTACTTGGGCGCCGGGGACTCCGCCGGCGGCAGGAGCGCCCGCGTGGTCGAGGAGCTCAAGGCCGCCGTGGGCGTGGATCTGTCGAAGATCGGCCGCCGCCTGGAAGGCCCCGCGTAGAAACAACCCCCAAGTCGAAGAAATCACAGGGGAAGCGTCCGACCGAGTCTGACCAGTCGGGATTCGTTGGCGTTCGTCACCGAACGCCGGAAGACCGGTCCCCCGGTCTTCATGACCAGTCCGACAAGTCCGACAAGTCCGACAAGTCCGACAAGTCCGACAAGTCTGACCAGTCCGACAAGTCCGACAAGTCCGACAAGTCCGACAAGTCCGATTGTCTATTTATACTGTGTCCCTTTATAGGTAAAAAAAAGGGCCACCGGCGAACCGGTGGCCCGGAAACATCGCGTGAAAAACGATTACTCGCCTTCAGCCATGTCGCCTTCAGCCGGGGCGTCAGCCGGGGCGTCAGCCGGGGCGTCGGCGGGCATGTCCGCGTTGTTGGCCGGGGCGGCCATGTCATCGGCGGGCGGGGTGTCCGGCGTGGTGTTGGCGTTGTCCTTCTTGCAGGCGGCGAAAGCGAACGCGAAAACGGTCAGGGTGAGAATGGCAAACAGTTTTTTCATTTCGAAGTCTTCCTTTCTTGGTACGAAACCCAAATTCAAGTAAAACGGGCTCAGCTGAAAACTGATTAACTTAAAAGACCCGTCATGTCAACAAATTCATGCAAAAAAAATCTTCCTGGGTCACAGCCCCGGAATGGGCACTTTTCTACTGCTGTCGTTCAAAATGTGCAAGCTGTTTTTTCGAGTCATTTTTTTCAGGAAAAATGCGAAAATCCACATGAAATTTTTTCGAATGCGGGTTAGAGAATGCCGGGAGCTGAAGACCCTTGTCCGTTCGTCATCTGAGCCTGTCTTACTCCAGTCCTTACCGGTTCCGGTTCCGGTTCCAGGCCGCCGTCGATCCTGTCGGGTTCGACGGCGACGCCGTGGACCCCGTCGGTCTGGAGCTGCACCTCCCGCGGGACGCGGCCCGGGTGCGCTGGACTCCCGTGGGACTCGAACCGGGAGCGACGATCCCGGCGTGGACCCCATTGGCCGAGGCCGCGACGCCGCAGGGCTCCGCCTTCCTCGCGGCGGGGACCGACGTTCGCGTGCTCGAGGGCTTCACCGGTCGCCAACCGGCCCGCCTCGAGGTGAGCTCCTCCTGGCGGCCCGCGCCGGACGACCTGACCCCGCGCGAGGTCTGGCTGCGACACTTCGCCTGGCTGCGGCTGTGCGATCCCGTTGGCGGCGGCCCGGTGCCCTCGACCGTGGTCCCGGACCGGCTGTTCGTCTCTCTGTTCGATCCCGAGCCGCTGGCGGTCCCCGAGACCGCGCCCGCTCCAACGGAAGTGCTCGCCGCGATCACGGCCTGGCACCGGGCCATGGACGCCCGGGTCCCCGTGACGCTGATCGTCACGCGGGACCAGGCCCGGGCGTGGACGCCGGCCCCCGACGTCGAGTTCGAGCTCGACGTGCTCGCCACCGACGCGGTCTATCCGGCCCATCATCCCGGGCTCGCCCTGGCGCGCCGGCTGTACCCGTACGGCTTCGACCGCCTGCGATACGCCTGGACGGACCTGGAGACCCTGCGGCTCTTCGAGGCCGCGCTTTCGAGGCGCCCCGAGGCCGGTGCGATCCCCGTGCGGCTTTCGGGCGGCGCCGTTTGCGGGGTCGCCAGGCTCGCCCCCTGGAGCCGGATCGATCCCGCCGTCCTCGGCGCGCCGGCGGGCGCGCTCCTCGTGCAGGGCGGGCTCCTCACCGGGACGGCGGCCGGCCTCGCACCGGTGGTCCACCCCGCCGATCGCGCGTGGACGTGGTTGACCGCCGACGACCGGCGGGAATTTCTGTGGTTCATGAACCCCGGCTTCGCCCGGGACTCGTCCTCCCCCCTGTTCGCCAGCCATTACCTGCCCTGGGTCCGCCGGGAGCTGGGCGCCGGCCTGCGCGGGGAGCGTCGCTTCTGCATCGCCTGCAACCGCTGCGAGGTCCACTGTCCCGCCGGCCTCGATCCCCAGCACCTGTGGAAGTGCCTGCGCAAGGGCTTCGACGCCGAGGCCCGGGAGCACGGCTTGCGCCGGTGCCTGGAGTGCGGTCTGTGCTCCTACGCCTGCCCCTCGAAGATCGAGCTGGCCGACGAGCTCCGCGCGGCCCGGGCCAAGGCGTCGCGCGTCCGGTCAAGCGCCCCAACCGCGGCCTCCCCGGAGGCCGCGCGCAGGAAAGAGGAATCCCCATGAGATTCCTCGCCCGCCTCCTGGACCGCGCCGGCGAGCGCGTCAAGAAGAGCCCTGCCGCGCCGCTCTACCCGCTGGTCGAAGCCGTGAACGCCGCGCTCTTCTCCCCGGACGAGACCGCCTCCCGGGCGCCCTTCATCCGGGACGCGCTCTCCACGAAGCGGTTCGTCATCGCCGTGGTCATCGCGCTGTTCCCCGTGCTCGCCCTCGCCACCTGGTTCTACGGCCTGAAAGTGCCCGTGATGCTGCTCGTCGCCTACGGCACCGGCGCCGTCGTCGAGAGCGTCTTCGCCTGGTTCCGCGGTGAGCACATCCATGAGGGCTTCCTGGTCACCGGCATCCTGATGGTGCTGATCTTCCCGGTGACGACCCCGCTGTGGGTCTTCGTGATCGCCACGGTGTTCGGCATCGTGTTCGGCAAGGAGGTGTTCGGCGGGGTGGGGCAGAACCCCGTGAACCCCGCGCTGGTGGGCCGCATGTTCGTGTTCCTGTCGTGGCCCGCGCTGGTGGCGCCCTCGGCGTATCCCGAGCCGGCCTACCGGCTCTTCGAGTGGTACTCCCCGGCCGCCGACGCGGTCACAGCGGCCACCCCGCTCCTGCAACTCAAGACCGGCGTGCTGCCCCCCGACGCCTCCCTGCTCCAGCTCCTGTGGCAGGTGAAGCCGGGCTGCATCGGCGAGCTCTCGTCGGGCCTGCTGATCCTGGGCGGCCTGTACCTGGTGTTCGTGCGGGTGGTGAACTTCCGGATCCCCCTGGGCATGCTCGCCGGGTCGGCCCTCGCCTCGGGGCTGCTGGGCCTGTTCCGCCCCATGCCGGATCTGGTGGGCGCGTGGCTCTCGGGGGGCTTTCTCCTGGGCATGTTCTTCATGGCCACCGATCCCGTCACCGTCCCGGCGACCCGGGTGGGCAAGTGGATCGCCGGGCTCCTGTGCGGCCTCCTGGTGGTGATCATCCGGGCCCTCACGCCGCTAGTCGAGGGCGTGATGTTCGCCGTCGTGCTGATGAACCTGGCGTCGCCCCTCATCGACGAGGGGGTGCGGGCGCTCCAGCGGCGCAAGGAGGCGGATCATGCGTGAGCCCCGCGTGCCCGCCGCCGTGATCGTGGGCGCGGTCGTACTGGCTTGCGGTGCCCTGCTGCTGGGCGCCAACCTCTGGCTCGCCGACCGCGTCGCGCGCAACGTGCGTCTCGCCCAGGTGCGCCTCCTCGTCGAGCTGGTGGGGGTCACCGGCCTCTCCGACGCCGAGATGGAGCGGTTCGTTGCCGACAACCTGCGCGAAGAGAAGGATGACGCCGGCCGCGTGCGCCGCTGGGTCTACCTGCGGGAGTCGACCGTGGGCGCGGTCCTGTATCCCATGGAAGGCCGGGGGCTGTGGGGACCCATCCACGGCGTGATGGCCGTCAACCCCGAGCTGGACACCATCCTCGGCGTGCGCATCTCCCGGCACGAGGAGACCCCCGGCCTGGGCGCCGAGATCGAGGCTGCCTGGTTCCTGCGTCGCTTCGAGGGCCTGCGCTTCGTCTCGGACGACGAGACGTGCGGGCCGCTGGAGCTCCACGTGGTCAAGGCCGGCACGGCGAAGGGCCCCCTCGAGGTCGACGGCATCTCGGGGGCCACCGAGACCATCCGCGGCTTCGACGCGATGCTGGGCAGGACCCTCCACGAGGTCCTCGGGGACCGGAGGGCGGGACCATGAACCGGCACCTCGCCACCCTCGTCACCCCCATCTGGAAGGAGAACCCCATCTTCTTCCACGTGCTCGGGATCTGCTCGGCCCTGGCCGTGACCACCCGCGTGTCCAACGCCCTGGTCATGGGCGCCGCCGTCACCTGCACCGCGGCGGCCACCGGCGTCTTCGTCTCGCTGTTGCGTCCGGTCGTCCAGCGCTCCGTGCGCCTGGTGGTCGAGATGCTGGTGATCGCCACCTTCGTGATCCTGTTCGATGTGATGCTCAAGGCCTTCTGGTATGACATGTCCCGCCAACTGGGGCCTTACGTGGGACTGATCGTGACCAACTGTATCCTGTTGGGCCGCGCCGAAGCCTTCGCCCTTAAAAACCCGGTGCTGCCGAGCCTGCTCGACGGGGTGGGAAGCGGACTCGGCTACTCCTGGGTGCTCGTGGTGGTGGCCATTTTCCGCGAGTCCCTGGGGGCGGGCACTCTCCTGGGCCTCCGGGTGCTGCCCGAGGGCGCGGCGCCGGCCCAGGCCCTGTTCCTCCCGCCGGGCGCCTTTTTCCTCATGGGCCTCCTGGTGTGGGGGCTCCATGCCGTCCGGAGGCGCCCATGAACCCCGGCGACATCAGCCCGCTCACCATCCTGATCGCGGCCATCTTCACCAACAACATCCTGTTGTCGAACTACCTCGGGATGTGCTCCTTCATCGCTCTTTCCCGTCGGCTGGACACGGCCGTGGGCATGGGCCTCGCGGTCACGTTCGTGTCCACCTTCACCACGGCGCTGAACTGGGTGATCTACCACCGGGTGCTCGCCCGGGGCGCCCTGTCCTTCCTCCCCGGCGGACTCGGGGACCGTATTCAACTCGAGATCTTCGCGCTCATCGTCTTCATCGCGGTCATCGCGGCCTTCGTGCAGGTGGTCGAGATGGTCCTCGAGCGCTTCTCGCCGGCCATGCACCAGGCCCTGGGCCTGTTCCTGCCGCTGATCACGGTGAACTGCGCCATCCTCGGCGTCGCCCTGTTCATGGTGATCCGCGGGTACGGGTTTTTCCAGGCGGTGGCCTACGGCTTCGGTTCGGGCCTGGGCTGGCTCCTGGCGGTGCTGCTCATGGCCGGGCTGCGCCGACGCCTGCGGTTCTCCACCGTGCCCCGCGGCCTCGAGGGCGTGGGCATCACCCTCATCGTCACCGGCATCATGGCCATGGCCTTCATGGCCTTCGCCGGCATGGTGCGGATCCAATAGGGGCTCCCGGACGATGACCACCTTGCTTGCCTCCCTCCTGGTCTTCCTGCTCCTGATGGAGCTGCTGGTCGCCGGCATCCTGCTGGCCCGCCGCTTCCTGCGTCCCCGGGGACCGTTCAAGTTGACCATCAACGACACCCGCGAGGTGGTCCTCGACGAGAGCGACACGCTCATGAACCACCTTTACGCCCAGGGTGTGTTCATTCCGTCCTCGTGCGGCGGGCGGGGCACCTGCGGCCTGTGCAGGGTGCGCGTGGAGGCGCCGCGGCAACCGTGCACCCCCGTCGAGGAGGACCACCTGACACCGGCGCAGCGCGCCGCGGGTTTCCGTCTGGCCTGCCAGGTGAAGGTGCAGTCGGACCTCGCGATTCGCGTGCCCGACGAGATCCTCGACGCCCGGGAGCGCGAGGCGCGGGTCGTCTCCAACATCCTCGTCGCTCCCGGCATCACCCATCTGGTGCTCGCCGTGCCCGAGGACTTCACCTTCCACGCCGGTCAGTACGTCCAGCTCCGCATCCCCGATCCCGACGGGGCGGCCGGCGTCTTTCGGGCCTACTCCATCGCCTCGGATCCGGCCGTTCGCGGGACGCTCGAGCTGGCCGTAAAGCTGGTCCCCGGCGGTCTCGGTTCCCCCTGGCTCCACGCCCGCCGGCCCGGCGACGTCCTTTCGTTCACCGGACCCTACGGCGAGTGGCGCCTCGAGCCCGATCCCGCCGTGGGCCTGCTGCTGGTGGGCGGCGGTGTGGGGCTCACCCCGCTTCGGGCGATCCTCCACGAGGCCGCCACACGCTGCCCGGATAAGCCCGTGCATTTCTTTTTCGGTGCGCGCTCGCAAGACGACCTGTTCTGGACCGACCGGCTCGACGCGCTGGCCGCCCGTCTGCCCCGCGGGAGCGCCACCTATGCGCTGTCCCACGAGCCCGAGGGCTCCTCCTGGTCCGGCGCCCGGGGGTTCGTTCACGAGGCCGTGGACGCCGCCTGGGAGCCCGAGGGTCCGGTGCAGGTCTTTCTGTGCGGTCCGCCGCCCATGATCGACGCCCTGCGCCCGATCCTCGACGAACGCGGCGTGGAGCCCGAGCGCGTGTTCACCGATGCGTTCTGAGCGTACCGGTCCGGCCCGGATCGTGCTCCTGCGCGGGCCGCGCAACCGCAACAGCCTGGCCGTGGTCCATCGCGCGCTACGCCGGGCCGGGGCCCGCGGAGAGCTCCCCGGCGGGCTCGAGGTGCTCCTCGCCGACACGCCGCCGCCGGACCTGGACGACGCCGATCTCGTCGGGTTCTCGTTCACCACCATCGACCTCGACGACGTGGCCATGAGCTTGGCGACGCTGCGCGCGCTCCCCCGCCGCCCGCTGCTCATCGCCGGGGGAGCCCACCCCGGCGCCGATCCCGAGGGCTGCCTGGCGCTGGGGTTCGACGCCGTGTTCGTGGGCGAGGCCGAGGCGACGCTGCCGGCCTTCATCGCCCGCTGGGCCGTCGATCCCAGACGCCGGGGGCCGGACGTGACCGGAGTCTTCGTCCCCGACGTGCCCTTCGATCTGAACGCCGAGCCCCACGCCGACGCCGACTGCCCCGAGTTCCCCTTCCTCGAGCTCAGCCGTGGCTGCCCCCACGCCTGCGCCTTCTGCGCGGTGCCCGCCCTCTTCGGGCGGCGCATGCGCTTTCGCAGCCCCGAGGTGGCGGCAGCCGGGGTCGTCCACGCCGTCACCCGGGGGCACCGCCGCATCCGCTGCCTGACCACCGACGCCTTCTCCTATGGCGGAGGACCCCCGGAGAAGGTGGCCGCCGCCCTGGACCACCTCGGCGCCGCGTGCGTCGCGGCCGGCGCCTCGTACCTGATGCTGGGCTCGTTCCCGTCCGAGGTGCGCCCCGAGCGCGTGACGCCGGCCCTCCTCGAGGTGCTCTTGCGCCACGCCGCCAACCCCACGGTGGTGGTGGGCGTGCAGTCCGGCTCCGACTCCGTCCTAACTGCCATGCGCCGCGGCCACACGGTCGAGGACGCCGCCCGCGCGGTCCTCCGCATCCACGACGCCGGGCTCAGTCCCCACGTCGATCTGCTGTTCGGATTCCCCGGGGAGACCGCCGCCGACCGCCTGGCCACCTTGGACCTGGCCGACTGGGTGCTATCCCTCCTGCGGGGCCGCCTGCACCTGCACGTCTACCTGCCGCTGCCGGGCACGCCGGCATGGCCAGCGCCCCCTGAGGTCCTCGAACAGTCCGTGGTCGCCCGCCTGCGGGCCCTCGTGGCCACGGGCCGCGCCGACGGCTACTGGGACCACCACGTCGTCCAGGGCCGCCGCATCCTGGCCCAGGCGAAGGCCGGGCTCATCCGCCGGGGGGCGTGAGGGAACCCCTCGGGCGCTGATGAACAACCGGATCACGGTCAGGAAAACCTGAGACGGTAGGCAAAAGAGAACAGTTACACTGCGCGTTCGATCCACAGCCAGGCCCAGGTGAAGGCGAAGGCGATCGCGGGGGTGAACAGCCAGCCCAGGGCGACGTTCCCGAGCGTGCGGGTGTTGATGGTGCGGGCGTCGCGCAGAAGGCCGATGCCCAGCACGGCGCCCACCACGGCCTGGGAGGTGGACACGGGGACGCCCACGGCCGCGTAGACGTGGACGGTGACGGCCTCGGCGGTGACCACCACCAGTGCGGAGAAGGCGTTGAGGGAGACGATGCCCTTTCCCACCGTCATCATCACCGGATAGGAGTATGTGAGCACCCCGGCGGCGATGGCCAGCCCGCCCAGCCAGACGCCCATGATCGGGCTGATCAGGCCTGACGCCACGAAGGGGCCGGTGACGTTGGCAACGTTGTTGGCGCCCAGGGCGTAGGCCCCCCAGCAGCCGGCGAGGATCAGGCCCCGGCGCAAAAAGGCGTCGTAGGCGAACAGGTCCAGGTCCAGGCGGTTGAGGAGCGCGCCCAGGAGCCGGTAGAGGACCATCGCAGCGACCAGCGCGCCCAGGGGCGTGCCCACCCAGCAGGCCACGACCTTGCCCAGGCTTCCCCATTGCACGCCGTCGGCGAAGAGCCCGGCGGCGATCATGGCGCCCACGACCGCCTGGGAGGTGGACACCGGCAGCTTGAAAAGCGTCATGAGCGTGACCGTGAGCGCCGAGGTCATGGCCACTACGAAGGCCACCGAGACGCCGTAGGAGGACAACTCCGCGTAGGTGGCGAGACCCTCCTCTCCCTGGAGCACGGCGCCGAGCACGGCGAACCCCGCGCACAGGAGGGCGGCGGTCCAGAAGCGCACCATGCGTGAGGACACGGCGGTGCCGAAGACGTTGGAGGCGTCGTTGGCACCCAGGGACCAGCCCAGAAAGAACGCGGAGAAAAGACGCCACATGCCGCGTTCAGATCCGGCGCTTGATGGCGATGATGTTGAGCAGATCCGCCGTGTGCTCGCAGCGGTCAGAGATGGCGCCGATGGTGCGGATGACGTCCTTCATCTGGAGCTTGCGGGCGAGCTCGAGCTCCGAGGTGTACAGTTCCCGGATCGCCAACTGTTGGAGACGATCCGAGCGGCTCTCGAGCTCGTCGACCCGGTTGCGCAGCGCCCGGGTGCGGGCGGGATCCTCCATGAGCGCGCGCACTGCCTCGTTGATGGCGGTGTAGGCCTCGAGGTTGAGCTCCACCAATTGGGAGAGGTGGGATACGAGGAAGCCGGGCAGCGCGGGGCGCTCGAGGAAGAGGATGTTGAGCACGCCCTGGGCGGCCCCGGGGATGTGATCGACGCTCTCGAGCAGGGACAGCAGGTCGCCCCGGCTCTCGGGCAGGAGCTCGCGCTCGTAGAGGGTCTGCTCGATCTCGCGGCGCAGGTCGTCGGCCGCGCTCTCGGCGCGGTGGCTCTCGGCGCGCAGCCCGTCGAAGGCGTCGCCCGGCCCCTCGGCGAGGTACCGGGTGAAGGCGTCGCGGAAGCGGGCGAGGCAGAGATCGGCCTGCTCGAGGTAGGCCAGGATGCGGCCCTTCACGTTGGGGGAGCCGCGCCAGGGAAAGGTGAAGCTCATGGCGGTCGGACTCCCGGGGCTACTTGGGGTTCTTCTGGAGCACACAGCGTCGGAACTGCGCGCAGTTCTTCGATGGGGTGGCGCACGCCTTGAAGGCCGGCATGAGCGCGGTCCAGGCGCCGGTGGGCTTGTTGCAGGCGGCCGTGAAGTCGAACACCTCGGTCTGGTGGAGTTCGGCGTCGGCGACCAGCGTCTGGATCAGGTTTTTCAGGTTGGCCAGGTGGGTGTAGAGCTTGCCGCGGGCCACGCCGGCGTCCAGCGCGAAGCGGGCCTCGTCGAGGTAGCGGGGCAGAAGCGGGCGCGGATCGGACTCGATCTTCCGGCCGTTGAGGAACAGGCAGGGCATGTCCGTGCAGACCAGGGCGCCCAGCCTGCGTTCTTCATCGATCACTTTGCGGTGGGTGCCCGCCTTGAGGGCGGCCGCCAGCCGCTTCTCGTCCACGCCGGAGTCCTTCACCAGGGCCTGCAGGTTGGTGCGCCCGGTCTGGGCGATACGAGCGTAGAGGTTCTTGCGGTCGTTCTTCGGGAAGGCCTTCTCGATGCGGTCGAGCTCGGCCTGGAGGGTCGCCTCGAGTTGTTCGATCTTGCCCACCTTCATATGCACGCCGTTGAGGAACGCCGTGGGCGTGCCGTTCACGCGCAGCAGGTCTCCTAGCATGCGGTCCTGCTCGAGGGTCTCCACCCGGTCCCGGGAGTCGACGACGGCGGCGGCCTCCTCGGCCTTCAGGCCGTGCTTGGCCGCGAGGGTGACCAGCCAGTCCCGGGAGAGCTTGTCCTGGTTCCCGAAGACGGTGTCGTGGAATTTGAAGAATTCGGCAGAGCCCTTCTTGGCGAAGATGGCCGCGCCCAGGCGGGCGGCGAGCTGGCCGTCCTTGTGGTAGCCCAGCGCATAGCTCTTGTACACCACGCGCAGCTTCGCCCCGAACTTCTTGTGGAGCTGGGTCAGGTTCTGGGCGAGCATGCCGCAGTAGGGGCACTCGAAGTCCGTGAACACGACCAGGGTGGCAGGCGCGTCCGCGGAGCCGAGCTGGGGGCTGCCGTCCACGGGGATGTCGAACACGTAGTCCTTCATGATGCAGTCGAAACGGCGGGCGGTGAGCTCGGCGCAGGTGGGGGACTCCTCCTTCACGGTGGGCACGGTGCGGCCCTCGTTCAGGGCGGCGTAGTGCTCCTGCACGCAGGTCTCGAAGCCCTTGCAGTCGGGGTTTCCCTTTTCGCAGAGGCGGAAGATGTTGACCAGCAGTTTGAGTTGGGGCTCGTTGCAGCGCTGCTCGAAGGTCTTCATGGCCGCGGTGCGGGAGTCGCCGGTGAGGGCGCGCTCGAGGATGTAGAGGCGCTCGGGCTTCTGGTGGACGGCCTGCAGGAACTTCCAGAAGGCCTCGTCCCCCTTCTGGGCGCGCAGCTCGTAGGCCGTCTGCATGACCTCGAGGTCCACCGGGTGGGCGAACGAGGGCAGGGCGGCTAGCTGGATCTGCACGTCGGCCGAGTGGTCCTGGAGGAACCGGGGGAACAAGGTCGAGATCAGGTGGCTGCAATCGGGGCAAAACACGCTCCAGAAGAGCTGGATGGTCACCAACGGCTCGCGCGCGCCCAGCGCGGGGGACCCGGTGAGGGCGAGCTCGGCGGGGTTCTCCTCGAAGATGCACTCGTACCAGGCGTCGGCCAGATCCTGACAGGGGCCAGCCGAGGGAGCGCTCCGGTCGCCGGGATCGGCGGCCTTCTTGGTGCCCTCGGCGGGCGGCGTCTTGGTGATCAGCGGCTTGGCGTTGGGGTCGGTGTCCTCGGCACCGTTGCCGGAGGGGCGGCAGGAGACGGGGGCAAGCAGCAGGGCGAGCAGGACGGACCAGCGGGGAAAAGGAAGAGACATGACGGCACCTGTCGGAGGGAAAGGGGTGAGGCGACCTACTCCGCTTCGGGGAGCTGGCGGACCTGATTCTCCACGCACGTCGTGAAGGCCTCGCACGCGATGTCGGGCTTGGAGCAGGCGGTGAGCAGGTTCACGAGCATCGCCATCTGGGGATCCTTGTTCTTGCATTTGTCCAGGAACATCTTCTCACGGGCCTTGAGCTGGCGGTCCTGCTCCTCCCGGGGCACCGGCTTCTCGAAGACCAGCTCCCCGTGATCCACGAGGAAGCCGTAGACCTTGGCGCGGGGGGTGCCCGCGGCGACGGCGGCCTCGGCCCGGGCGAGCTGCTCGTCGATGAGCTCGCCCAGATCCATGCTCTCGGGGTTCCACTGGACGCCGTTGATGTAGACGAAGGGCGTGCCCTGCACGTCGACCTTCTCGCCCAGGGCGTATTCGGCCTCGACGCGCGTCTTGTTCGCGCTCTTTTCGTCGAGGATGATCTTCTGCAGCTTCTCCATGTCCACGCCGAGCCCCTTGGCGGTCTCGTTGAGGAACTCGGGGCCGAGCTTGTCCTGGCTGGTGTAGATCAGGTCATGGAACTTCCAGAAGGCCTCGTCGCCTTTCTGCACGCGGACCTCCTCGGCCACGATGGCCGCCAGCAGGGCGTACTCGTGGAACTCCAGGGGGAAGTGTTTATAGACGATCTGGATCTTGCCCTCGTATTTCTTGAGCAGCTCGGGGACCGCCTGCAGCGCGAAGCCCTTGCAGGCCGGACACTGGAACTCGGAGAACTCGATGAGGGTCACCAGGGGTTCGGTCGCGCCCTTCTTGGGGCTGTCGCCCACCGGGATGTTGTAGATCTTGCTCGTCTCCGCGATCCGGAAGATGCACTTGCCGTGGCGGGCGAACAGGGTCTCGCAGGAGATCTTGTCCGTGGCCGGCTCGGCGGCCTTCATGTCGCCGTCGGCGGTCGCCGGTTTCATGGCGGCGGGGTCGGTCGCCTGCGCAGGGGACTTCTTGTCCTTGCCGCAGGCCGGGATGAGGAGGAACAGGAGCAGGGGGAGCCACGCGAACTTCTTCATGAAAACACCTCAGGGTTTCGATGCAGCCTGCTCCCGCTGGGTGCGGGAGATGGCATAGTCCAGGTACTTCGGACTGGGGACGCCCTCGATCAGGTGCGTGCCCAGCAGCAGGCAGGGGGTCAAACCGGTCGCGCAGAACGCCGGCAGCTGCCCCGCCGGCAGTTTCTGCGTTTTCGGGTCGCCCTGCAAGGCAGGAGCCCAGATCCCGCATCCCAGGGGCATCCGGACGAGCTCCTCGTCCCTGAGCAGCGGGTAATGGGCCAGGATCCCGGCGAGCACGCAGGCGGCGCCGCCCGGGGTGCCCGCCACGTCCGGATGGAGCAGGAGCTCGCGCAGCCGGGAGGCGCGGGGGGTGTTGGCCACGAGCTCGACCTGGAGCCGCAGCCGGGGATCCCGGACGACGCGCGCGAGGAGGACGGGGAACGTCTCCCGGGAGTAGGGACAGTCGGGATCCAGCCAGGCGAACAAGCGCACGGGACCGTCGCCCATGACGACCATGGACGGCGGCGGGTCGGGTGGGGCCTCGACCACCTCGGACTCGCTCCAGTCCTGGTCATAGAGGCGGCCGGAGATGCACTCGAGGAGCCCGGGACAGGGTCGCTTTTCCTTGAGGCAGTCGGAGATGACGGTCAGGCGGTGCCGCCAGTCCTGCCGCGTGCGACACAGCAGGGTGAATTCGCGCAGGCGTGCCCCCGGATCGGCGGCTCCGTCGGTCCAGGGGAGGACGGTGGCGGGCCGGGGTGGTTCCGCGGAGGTGGGGGCAGGGAGAACCGGGCGGGACCGGGCGGCCGAGAAGGTCAGTCCGTCGGTCACGGTCCGTCCATCGAGCAGGAACAGGCCCGGGGCACGCACGCCGAAGGTCCTGCCGCGCGCGGTGGCGGCGGCGAGGTCGGCGACGAGCCCGGGCTCGGGGGGCTCGGGGGGACCCTCGAGGGGGGGCGCGAAGGCGCGCAGGTAGCGCCGGCCCTCGAGGTATTCGCGCACGATGTCCCAGGCGTTCGTCGTAGCCCCACCGACCGCCGGAGACCCACCGACCGGTTCCGCGTACATCGTGAGCGTTCGCAGCCGGCCGAACCACGCGATGGTGGCGTCGGGGACCTCGGGGTCGACGAAGGCGTGCAACCGCAGGCACAGGCCACCCGGGTGTTCACGCTCGTAGGCGGCGAGCTCGGTGAGCAGCGCGACGTCCACGGGCGAGTGACCGTCGGTGAAGAGCTCCACGGTGAGGGCGGGGCCGGGCTCGCGGGTGCAAGGCAGCGCGGCCCAGGGCTCGGGAGCGGTCACGGGGACCTCAGGCGTCAAGGCGGGCTCGCCGGGCAGGCAGGGGATGTAGCCCGCCGCGATGCGGTCGCAGTCGGGAGGGGGTTCCGTCTGCGGGGCGGCCTCGAGCACGTCCTCCCCCGGGCCGGCCTGGTCGGCGGGGGCGCCCCCGCCGCAGGCCATGAACGCCAGCGCGAGGGTGAGGCAGGCGAACCGGCCCAGTAGCGGGATGAGACGCGGCGCGGGTGTCATCACGCCAGCCATTCCACTCGAGAGATCCACAGGCAGGCGCCCGTGTCGGGGGAGGCCACCGCGGCGACGCCCTGGAGGCGGCTCTCGCGGGCGTCGGGGTTGAAGCGTCCGGGTAGGCCGGTGAGGTGGCGGCGCAAGATGGCCTCGGGTTCCATGCCGATGATCCCGGCCCCCGAGCCGCACAGACCCACGTCGGTGATGAAGCCGGCGCCGCCGGGGGGCACGCGGGCGTCGGCGGTAGGGACGTGGGTGTGGGTGCCGAAGACCAGGGAGACCCGCCCGTCGGCGAAGTGGGCCAGGGCGGTCTTCTCGCCGGTGGCCTCGGCGTGGAAGTCCACCACGATGACGCGCACCTTGCGCTCCCGGAAGCGGGCGATGGCGCCGTCCAGGGCCCAGAACGGGTTGTCGGCGGGGTCCATGAACACCTGGCCGGCCAGGTTCACCACCCCCACGGGGCCCCGCGGGGTGTCGAAGACGAGCTCTCCGGCGCCCGGAGAGGTGGCCGGCGCGAGGTTGGCCGGGCGCAGGACCCGGCGGTCCTGCTCGAGCATGCGGTGGGCGTCAGCCGGGCGGAACGTGTGGTTGCCGCCGGTCAGCACGTCGACGCCGGCGGCGAACATCTTCTGGGCGGAGGCGGGCAGGAGGCCGAAGCCGTTGGCGTTCTCGCCGTTGGCGATGACCAGATCGGGGCGGGCGGCGGACCGGAGCCCAGGCAGCAGCCGCTCGATCGCCTTCACGCCGGCCGGGCCGACGACGTCGCCGAAGGCCAGGATGCGCAGCCCGTCGGGCGCGTCCGAGAAGAGTCGGGAGAAGTCGTTACTTGGCATACTCGACCGCCCGCACCTCGCGGATGATGTTCACCTTGATCTGGCCGGGGTAGGCGAGGTTGTTCTCGATCTTGGAGGCGATCTCCCGGGCCAGCAGCAGGGCTCCGGCGTCGGAGATGCGCTGGTTCTCGACCATGACGCGGATCTCGCGACCGGCCTGGAGGGCGTACGCTTTCTTGACGTCGGGGAAGGTGGTGCAGAGCTTTTCGAGGTCCTCCAGCCGCTTGATGTAGGAGGACAGGAACTCCTTGCGGGCGCCGGGGCGCTGGGCGGAGAGCTGGTTGGCGATCTGCACGACGTGGTCCAGCAGACTCTGGGGCTCAATCTCGTTGTGGTGGGCGGCGATGGCCTGTACGATGCGGGGGTTCTCGCCGTATTTCTTGGCCAGCGCGGCGCCCACCTCGGCGTGGGAGCCCTCCTCGTGGTGGTCGACGGCCTTACCGATGTCGTGGAGCACGCCGGCGCGGCGGGCGTACTTGGCGCCGACGCCCAGCTCGGCCGCGATCATGCCCGCGATGTGGCCGACTTCGATGCAATGCAGCAGGAGGTTCTGGGCGTAGGAACTGCGGAACTTCAGCGACCCGAGCAGGAACAGCAGTTCGGGGTGGAGCTTCTGCAGGCCCAGGTCGAAGGCGACCTGCTCGCCGATACGGCGGCACTGGCCGGCGACCTCCTCCTCGGCCTTCTGGACCAGGTCCTCGATGCGCGTGGGATGGATGCGGCCGTCGGCGATCAGTTTCGTGAGCGCGACCTTGCCCACCTCCCGGCGCAGGGGATTGAAACAGGACAGGATGACGGCCTCGGGTGTGTCGTCGATGATGACGTCCACGCCGGTGGCGGCCTCGAAGACGCGGATGTTGCGGCCCTCACGCCCGATGATGCGGCCCTTCATGTCGTCGTTGGGGAGCTGGACCACGCTCACAGTGCGCTCGGCCACGTATTCCGAGGCGTAGCGCTGCATGGCGGTGACCATGATCTTCTTGACGATGCCGTCGACCTTGGTCTGGGTCTCCTGCTCGACGGTGGCGATGCGCTCGGCGGCGGCCAGCTTGGCCTCCTCGACGACCTTCTCCTCCAGGATGCGGCGGGCGTCCTCGGTGGAGAGGCCGGCCACGCGCTCGAGCTCGGCGCGGATCTCCTGCAGCTGCCCGGTCGCGCTCTGGAAGTTGACCTCGGCGAGCTCCTCCTTGCGCGCGACCTCCTGCTCCCGGCGGGCGCTCTCCTTCTGCTTGGCCTTGAGCTCCTCCTCGAGCTGCTCGATCTTCTGCTCGCGGCGGACCAGGCGCTTTTCGCGCTCGCGGTTCTTGTTCTGGCTCTCCGCGTTCTCCTTCTCGATCTCTTCCTTGGCCTTGAGCAGGGACTCCTTGCTCTCGATCAGGGACTTCTGGATCATCGACTCGCTCTCGCGGGTGGCGTCCTCGAGGATCTTGCGGGCCTGGTCCTGCGCGGACTGACCCATGGTTTCGAACTGGCGGCCGGCCCACCACCGGCCGGCGAACACACCGGCGACGGCGGCCACCACCGCGAGGGCACTCAGGATCGGGATCAACATGGATTCACCTCCTCAGGCAGGTGCGACAGGCGCCGCACGGCCAATTTGGTGAATAGATTCAAGGGGTCCGGGTCACGGGGATCCGGGAAAAGTCAGTGATGAGAATTATGCGTCGACTCCTGCTCGGGAAGACTCCCAAAAAAGGAAAAACCGGCCTTGCGTCCGTTGAAATTCTCAGAAAAATCCTTGTATCTATTCATCTATAAATAAACACCCCCCAGTGGGGTGACTACCGTGGGATCCGTTCGATGCAATCGGAGATGTGCACCGCTCGCGCCCGGATGTTCTTCAGGAGCTCGAGGTTCTTTCGACGCTCCGCCGCCAACGTCTCGGCGAGGTTCAACGCGGCCAGCAGCGCCACCCGCACGTTGACCTCGCCACCCGGCCCCGTGATCTCGGAGAGGGTCCGGTTCACCAGGTCGACGTGCTCGCGCAGATCCGCGGAGTCCTGCCCCCGCAGGTGCAGTTTTTGACCGCCGATGGTGACTTCCAGGGAATCCGAGCTCATTCCGAATGACCTTTCGGAGGTCCGCCCGGCGACACGATAAGTAGAACCACCCGGCGGCTCCCAGTGGTTTCTCCCTATCGAAAACGCGCGTTCCTGTCAAGATTCTATTTTTATTAAGTATCGACACCGCGCGCGCGAGGATGCGGGACGACCGGTTTTTCAGCTTGCATTTTTCTCTGGGCACTGCATAAACGGGGGTGGTTGGGCTCTGTGGCCCAATTGGCAGAGGCGCTCGACTCAAAATCGAGATGTTCTGGGTTCGACTCCCAGCAGAGCCACCAACCGGCTACCCGTGCCCGGGTGGCGGAACAGGTAGACGCAGCGGACTTAAAATCCGCCAGGATTCATCCTGTACCGGTTCGATTCCGGTCTCGGGCACCAGATGGAACCCTACAGCCGCATCCAGGCCTTCTTCCTCGATCTCGACGGCACTTGTTATGTGGGCTCCAGGGAGTTGCCCGCCACCCTTCCGTTCCTGCGTCTTCTGAAGGACCGTAGGATCCCGTACCTCTTCCTCACGAACAACTCCTCCACCACGGCCCGGGTCTACGTGGAGAAACTGCGGCGCCGCGGCTTTCCGGTCGGGGATGATCAGGTGCTCACCTGCGCGGACGCGGCTGCCCGTCATCTGCTGAGGGAGACCCCGTATCGCCGGATTTATCTGGTGGCGACGCCCCCCGTCGAAGAGGAGTTCCGGCAGCGCGGCTTCACGTTGACCTACGAGGACGCCGAGGCGGCCCTGCTCACCTTCGACACCGGCATCACCTACCGCAAGCTCGAGGAGTTGGCGCACCTGCTCCAGGCGGGCGTGCCATATTATGCGACCCAACCCGACATCACCTGCATCACCGAGAAGGGGCTCACTCCTGATGTGGGCGTGTTCATCGCCGGTCTGAAGGTCATGACCGGCAGGGAACCCATGATACTGGGCAAGCCGTCACGTCCCATGGTCGAGGCCGGCCTCGAGCGGTTGGGGCTGGATCGTCCAGAGCACGTCGCGATGGTGGGTGACCAGCTCGACACCGACATCACCATGGGTGTCACGCAGGGCCTGATCTCCTTCCTCGTACTCACCGGCGAGACCACCCGCGAGAAGGCCGACGTGTTTGCCCTGAAACCGGATCGGGTGGTCCGGGATCTGGGCGAGATTCACGCTGGTCTGGCCGCGCTGTGAGCGGGACCAATTTATACTGGTTCTTGCGGTGCCGGTCGGTTTCTGGTAAACCTCTCTGAACAGGTGAGGCGGATATGACCCAATTGATCCTGGTTGCAGACGACAGCAAGACAATCCGACGTGCCGTTCAGATGACGCTGGGCGACTCCGGTCGCCAGTTCCTCGAGGCCGCCGACGGCCAGTCGGCCCTACTCATGGCGCGGGAAAAGAAACCCAATCTGATCCTCGCCGAGGACTTCCTGCCCGGGATGGACGGGTATCACCTGTTGTCCGCGATCAAGCAGGAGAGTGCGCTCAGTGGGATCCCGGTCATCATCCTGCGCAGCAAGGGGAAGCCGTTCGATGCCGTGCGCGGCGTCGGCGCCGATGGCAGCATCGAGAAGCCCTTCCTGCCCGACGCGCTCATCGAACTGGTGGGCAAGGCCTCCGTGGCCCGCAGCAAACCCGCCGTCGAGCAGGTCGAAGAGATCATCATCGACGCCGAGACGCCCGACGACAGTGACATGTCCATCGACATCGCGCTGGACTTCGGCACGTCCGGTGCCGTCTCCGGGGGCGAGGTCGCCATGCCCCCGATCCCGGCCCGCGTTCCCTCTGCGCCCGCCCTTCCGGTGATCCCCTCTGCGCCGGCGTCGGCCCATGCGAGCGCCCCCATCGTCTCCTCCAATCTCCTCGAGAAGAAGCCCACCGGCAGCGTACCGGCCGTCGTGGCCCCCGAGGATTCCGCCCCCCAGAGAAAGCCGGTCAAGGAGACCGTCTTCATGTCCTCGTTCGCTCCGCCGTCCTCCTCCATCGGGGGTGGCGCGGCTTCTCCCTTCACCTTCCCGGGTGCGGCTCCCGTCCCTGCGATCCCGGTGGCGCCTGCCGTTCCCACGGCGCCTGCGGCTCCCACGGCGCCTGCGGCTCCCGCACGACCTGCGATCCCGGTGGCGCCTGCCGTT
>CALKWH010000398.1 GCA_938004375.1 uncultured Pseudomonadota bacterium | reverse complement strand
CCTGGTGGGCGAGGGGGACCTGCGGTGTGGCGGCGAGCGTCTCCTGGTGGGCGAGAACGTTCGGGACAGTCGCGGGGTCTTTCTCCGGAGGGTTCATTCTTTGACCTCGAAAGATTTTTTATATTGGATTGCCCAAGAGGATGTCAATGCGAAAAGAAATGTGTCTGACGGCGGGTTCCCCTCAAGCGCCGATCCATTTTCAGATTCCGGTGGGCACGCTAGATGAAACCGAGCGGGAGCAGGAGGGCCCAGAGGAGACTGTCGACGTGGAAGCCCACGAAGAAGCGCAGGTTGAGGCTGCCCTCGACCAGCTCGTTTCGCATCGAGAAGCCGGGGGAGATGGCCGTGGCCTCCAGGCCGAAGCTCACGATCCGGTAGCGGGCCATGAGCCCCACGCCGACCTGCAGCGCGAAGGGAATGGCGAGATCCCGGGTGGTGTCCGTGTACGCTTCGTATTGGACCAGCCCTTGGTAGATGGAGCCCAACTTCCCGTAGGGAGAGAGGCCGTGGTGGGGCGCGAGCCCGTCGAAGAACCAGATCCCGGACAGCGAGAAGCGCGCCTCGATCCGGCGTTCCTGATCCTCCAGAGGTATCTCATGGAATATTTCATCATTGAGCTCGAAGGTGCCTTCCAGCCCGAAGTGTCTGGTGAACAGGAACGTGAGGGAGGTGCCGGAGAAGTTGGACCAGGCGGCGTCGAAGCGGTTCCATGCGCCGGTCACGCCGATGATCACGCGGTCGCCGAGGGGATCTTCGGCGGTCTTTTTCGCCGGAGAGTCAGGGGGATCCAGGGGGTCGCACAACCGGCAGGGTTTTCGGTCCTGGGCGAGGGCGCCGAGGGGGACCGTGAATAGAAGAAGGGCAAATAAGAAAGAAAAATGCCTGATCATATTTTTTTTGGCTCCGGTTTCAAGTCGCCCCGAACCTCGGAAACAGAGGCCGGCCCCGTCCATGGGTCTGAGGGCCGGGACGAGGCGAGGACAGGGCGACCTTCACCATCACGGAAAACCGGTCTGAAGTCAACGTGTAAAAATATTATGATTTTTTGCTTGGTCTTTGACGCCTTCAGAAAGGAACGCCGTGGGCGGGAGGGGGGCGTTCAGGACCGTCGCGGTGCCTCGCACCCAGGGTCTGGGTGGCGCGCAGGACGGCGGGCAGCGTCAAGTGCTCGCCTTGGCGCCCAGCCCGTCGAGCCGCTTCAGGAAGTCCTTCGCCTCCTTCGGATCCACCGGGAGCGCGCGGCCGGCGCCGAACTTCACCTCGCCGCCCTTGGCCGCCCACTCGTCCACGACCGCCCGGTCGACCTCGAAGATCACGCTCCGGCGGACCTCGCAGACCCCGGGCTTCGGACAATCCTCGTCGACGGTGCTGATCTCGGCCTTGCGCTCCACGGTCCGGGTGCCGAACTTGAAACGGACCTTCCCGTAGGAGACGGGAGACTTCGCGGAGTCGACCAGGATCGCGCCGACCAGGATGGCGGGGTATTGGTGGGTCTTCTTGTCGACGAGGGCGGTGAAGTGGAGATCGAGGTCCTGCGCGCTCTGATCGCAGTACTTCTCGGTGGAGACGACGTGGACGTCCAGGGTCCCCTGGTTGTCGTCGACCGTGACCAGGCCGCAGCCCTCGAGGGGCGGGTGCTCGGCCGGCGGTTCGGACTTGGGCTTGGCCGGGGTGCCGGTGCAGGCCAGGCAGAGCAGGGCCAGGAAGCAGGTCGGGGTCACGGTTTTTGGGGGTTTCATGGGACGGACTCCTTCTGCGGTTCTCCCGCCGGCCGGCGCGCGGCCCGCCGGGCGTCGATCAGGCCCCCCGTCAGGGCGCCGAGCAGCACGAGGCCCCAGACCAGCCCGGCGATGAGGAAATCGGCGTCGCCGGTGAGGCGCCAGGCCAGGGCGCCCAGGCCGATGAGCCCCAGGCCGAGGCCGCCGACGATCAGGATCAGCCTGCGCAGGGCGCGCGATTTCCCGGGAGAGCCGGCCGCGCGGGGCCAGCGGGAAAACAGGGTCAGCGGCGCGTCGCGCACGGTCAGGGTGTGCTTGTCCAGGATCATCAGGACCCGGGAGCCGAGGAAGGGGCTCCACCGCCAGGCGTCGGACAGGAAGAAGCCGTCGCGCTCGCGTACGAGCCGGTCCAGTTCCTCGCGAAGGAACGGGCCGCCCTCGACGACCAGCTCCGGCCGTGAGAGCGGCAGCTCTGTTGCGACCAGGCCCACCGCGAGGGAGACGGCGAGGTGGGACCAGTCCGTGGTGGGCACGAAGGCGGCGAAGCCGGCGTCGAGCACGAGGAAGCCGTCGCGGTGCCGGGCACCCAGGGTCTGGGTGGCGCGCAGGACGACGGGGCGCGCCGCACCGTCGTGGGGCGTGGGGACCGGCGCTGCGGGGGCTGCACTTCGCGCGACCGAGAGGCGTCTGCGCCGGGTCCGGAGCGTCACCACGGCGAAGACCAGCAGCAGCAGAGAGAGCGCGCCCGGAAGCCAGCTCCGGAGGCCGACCGCGGCGACGCCGAAGACGGCCGCAGAGAACAGGCTCAGCAGGGGGAGCGCGCGCGCCCAGCGCGTGGGGAGGTGCCGCAGTTCGAGCATGGGTCGAGGGTAATGAAGATTCGCCGGGAGCGCAAGGGGCCGTCTTGCGCGGCGGCTTGACAGGTCCGGCGCGCGGGATTAGGGTCCCGGGGTCGACACACCACACCTTCACGACCCCGAATCACCGGCAGGACCGGTGAAGGAAGAGAGTCACGCCATGAACCTGGAGTTGCTCGAGAAGCTGGCGAAGCTGCCGCGGCCGCTGGACGAGACCGCGCAGAAGATCTGGAAGAAACCGCTGTTCTTCCGCGGACGGTGGGAGCGTGAGATGACCCACGCCCCGCTGGTGTTCCTGTACGTCGTGCAGGCCAACGAGTGCCTGTACGAGAAGGGGGCCGGCGAGATGGCGCCGGCGGTCCTGCTGTACTCGACCGACCCGGTCGTGGCCCGGGACGCGGCCTGGCTGACCGACCTGGGCGGGCGCATCCTCGCGCTGCGGACCTCGGGCACCGCCGATCCGAAGGCCAACGAGCTGGGCGCCCTGCTCGAGGCCGAACAGAGCCGGTTCGAGCTGCCGGTTCCCGTGAGCCTGACCGGTGGCAAGGCGGCGACGATCCGCACCTGGACGCTGTGCGTCGAGGACCTACCAGAGAAGTGCATCGGCCCCGACGGCCTGATCCCCGCGCTGGTGTGCAGCGACGGGCATCTCATCCTGATCCCGGGCGCGCTCTGGGCCTCGTGAGCGCGGGCCTCAGTTGGGCAAGGTGCCCGCGTTCGCGCCCAGCCTGTCGAGCCGCTTCAGGAAGTCCCTACTCCCAGACGCTCCCGCTCATGACGGGCCGAGCACGTTGGGGAACTTGCCGCCCACCGGCTGCGTCTTCCAGTCGTTGTCGCGGTGGTCCAAGCGTGTAATCCTGGTGGGCGTTCGTGCCGTCGCTGCCGGAGAACGGCTTCAGGAAGCCCGTGGTGTTCGTGGCGCCGGGGTTCCCCGCTCGTCTGCCCTGCGCGTCTTTGTCCGTCGCGAAGGCGTTGACCCCACGGGTGCGCGGGGGTAGGCTGTTCGGCGATGCGCGCCTCCCCTGGAATCCACCCTCGAACGTTCGACAGTTCCGAGCCCGGAAGCGGGAGGATGTTCGACGGGATCGCCCTTGGCTACGACCGGCTCAACCGGTGGATGTCCCTGGGTCAGGATCGCCGCTGGCGGCGGGCTCTGGTGCGCGCCCTCGCGCCCACGCCGGGCTCCCGCTGGCTCGATGTGGCCACGGGCACCGGGGACGTGGTGTGGTCGCTCGCGACGGCCTGCTCCGGTTGCTCGGTGGTGGGCGTGGACACCTCGGAGGGCATGTTGCGGGTCGGTCGCGCCAAGCTGGCTGCGGCAGGGCTCGATTCTCGTGTCAGCCTGATGCCCGGCGACGCCCGGGCGCTGCCGTTCCCGGATGGCGCCTTCGATGGCGCCGCGATCGCCTTCGGGATCCGCAATGTGCCCGACCGGCAGCGGGCGCTGGCAGAGCTCGCGCGGGTGGTGCGTCCCCGGGGCCGCGTGGCCGTGCTCGAGCTCACCGCGCCCCGTCGGGGTCCCCTGGCGCCGCTCGCCCGACTCCACATCCACGGAATCGTCCCCAGGATCGGGACGTGGCTCTCCGGCGATCCGGCCTATCGCTACCTGTCGCGGTCCATCGCCGCGTTCCCGGCCCCGGAGGCGTTCGCCGACCTGATGTGCGCCGCCGGCCTGATTGAGGTCACGGTGACCTCCTTGACCATGGGCGTCTGCCACCTGTTCACCGCCGTCGTGCCTGACAAGGGCGCCGAGAGGAGATGAGACCATGAGCCGAACCCCGTCGACCATGCTCGAACTGGGCACCCGTGCCCCGGACTTCACGTTGCCGGAGCCGGCCACCGGCCGGACCGTCTCCCGCGCGGACTTCGAAGGGCGACCCCTGCTGGTGGCTTTCTTGTGCAACCACTGCCCGTACGTGCTGCTGATCCGGGAGGCGTTCATGCGCGTCGCCGCCGAGCTGGCGGCCCAGGGGATCGGGGTGGTGGCCATCAGCGCCAACGACCCGACGGACTACCCCGAGGACGGCCCCGAGATGATGGCAGAGGAGGCCGTGCGGCACGGCTTCGGCTTCCCCTATCTCTTCGACGAGACCCAGCAGGTCGCCAAGGACTACCGGGCGGCCTGCACGCCGGATCTGTTCCTGTTCGACGCGCGACACGAACTGTTCTATCGCGGCCAGTTCGACGCCGCGCGGCCCGGCAACGGCGTGAGCCCGACGGGCGAGGATCTGCTGCGGGCGGCGGTCGCGCTGCGGGCCGGCGGATCCCCTCTGGACGATCAGCGCCCCTCCCTGGGCTGCAACATCAAGTGGCGCACGGGCAACGAGCCGGACTACTTCGGTTGACGGCCGGCGGTCACTGCACCAAAGTCGGCAGCCACGCGTCGTTCGTCCTGTTGTTGCCGATCTGGCCGTCGGCGTTCTCCCCCCAGCAGCGGGCGAAGTTGACGTCGATGGTGCAGGCGTGGCCCTGGCCCGCGTCGGGCAGCGTGTAGTCAAGGGAATGGACCACCAGCATCGGCTCGTCCTGGTTGGTGACGCTGTTGATGCCGAGCTGGCCGCTGCCGTTGTATCCCCAGCAATACATCCCAAACCCCGTCTTGAAGGCGCACGTGGAACTGCTGCCCGCGGTCACCCGGGTGACTGCGGTAGTCAAATATTTGGTGACCGCCGTGGGCGTGGTTTTGTCGATCGAGTTGTTGATGCCGAGCTGGCCGTAGTTGTTGCGTCCCCAGCAGGCCACGGAGCCGTTGCCGATGGCACAGGTGTGGCTCCCGCCGGCCGTGATCTGGGTGGCGCCGGTGGTGATTCCGGAGACCTGGGTGGGGGAGAGCCGTTCGTTGGTGGTCCCGTCGCCGAGCTGGCCGTAGGTATTGTTGCCCCAGCAGAAGGCGCTGCCATTGGTCTTGATGACGCAGGTGTGGCTGGAGCCCACCGCCACCTGGCTCACGCCGGAGGAATAGATCTGGGTCGGGGCGAGCCGGTCGTTGGTGGTCCCGTCGCCGAGCCGGCCATTCTTGTTGTATCCCCAGCAATAGAGGGCGCCGAGGGTCGTGCGTGCGCAGGTGTGTGACGAACCGGCTTCGAACTGGGAGACGCCCGATGAGATGACCTGGACCGGAGCGAGGACGTTGATGCCGGACGAGCCGTTGCCGACCTGGCCGTAGTTGTTGCGTCCCCAGCAGTGGAGGGCGCCGGACCCGAGCCTGGCGCAGGTGTGCTCCTGGCCGGCGGACAGTTCGGTGACATTGGACAGGTTGATCACGGCCACCGGGATCAGGGAGGAGACGGTGGAGTTGCGCCCGAGCTGGCCGGAGCTCCCCGCGCCCCAGCACCAGGCCGAGCCGTCGGAGCGGACGCCGCAGGTGTGGGCGCCGCCCGCCGAGATTCGGGTCCAGCGCCAGCAGTTGGCGACGCTGAAAGTGCAGGTGGCGTTCGTGCAGCCGATGGTGCCTCCCGGGTAGTCGGCGTCGGTGCAGTCGGCGCCGCCGACGTTGCCCGCGTCGCAGTCCTCGCCGGCGTTGATCACGCCGTTGCCGCAGTTCGTGCAGCCGGCCGTGTTGAAGAGGCAGCTCCCGGCGCAGGCGAGGGTCCCTGAGTAGAAGCCCTGGGTGCTGCAGGTCTGGCCGTTCAGGTTGGTCCCCTCGCACTGTTCGCCGTTCTCGATGACCGCGTTGCCGCAGGTGGTGCAGGCCAGGGTGTTGAGGGTGCAGTTGGCGTTGCAGGTGAGCGCGCCCGCGGTGTAGCCGAGCGTGGCGCAGGACTGGCCTCCCAGGTCAGTCCCGTCGCAGTTCTCGCCGGAGTCCACGGCATGGTTTCCGCACATGCTGCAGTTGCTGAGGTTGAACGTGCAGTTGGAGTTGCAGGTGAGGGTGCCGGACACGAAGCCGAGGGTGGCGCAGGTCTGACTGTTGAGGTTGCTCCCTTCGCAGTCCTCGCCGGGGTCGATGGCGATGCCGTTGCAGGTGGCGTTGAAGCATCCGGTGGTGTCGCGCTGGCAGGCCCCGTCGCAGGCGAGGGTGCCGCCGGTGAAGCCGAGATTCTGGCAGGTCGCGGTGCCGAAGTTGGTCCCCTCGCACTGCTCGCCGTTCTCGATGACCCCGTCGCCGCAGGTGGTGCAGGCCGAGGTGTCGAGCGTGCAGCCGGCGTCGCAGGCCAGGTCGCCCGCGGAGAAGCCGCTCGAGGCGCAGGTGGCGCCGAACAGGTCGTCGCCGTCGCAGGCCTCGAAGGTCGGCTGCACGACGCCGTCACCGCAGCGTCCGGCGGGTTCGCAGCCGGTTGCGTCCAGTCGGCAATCCTCCCCGCAGGCCAGCTCGCCGCCGTGCCATCCCAGGGAGAGGCAGGACTGCCCGGCGAAGTTGGTACCGTCGCAGGTCTCGTCGCCGACCACGTTCAGGTCGCCGCACACCGGGGCGCAGTCCGAAGGGGATCCGCCTTCACAGAAGAAACCTTCTTCGATGACGCACGCGGAGTCACACCCGTCCCCATCCAGTTCGTTCCCGTCGTCGCAGGGCTCCCCGGTCTCGACCAGGCCGTTGCCGCACAGAGTGGTGCAGCCGCGGGTGTCCAGGTCGCAGGACGCGTCGTCGCAGGTGAGGCTTCCGCCGGTGAAGTTCAGAGACTGGCAACTCTGCCCGTTGAGGTTCCCGCTGTCGCACCTCTCGCCGTGTTCCGTGTCGACGACCCCGTCGCCGCAGAAGCTGCCGCAGGAGGTCCGGTTCAGGGTGCAGTCGGGGTTGCAGGTGAGCTGGGCTTCCGAGTCGTAGCCGCCCACGGAGAGACAGTCGAGGCCGCCCAGGTCGGTGCCGTCGCACTCCTCCCCCGGATCCATGAAGTCGTCGCCGCAGGAGTCCGAGACCTTGACCTCGGTGTTGCAGGCCCAGGAGGCCAGCCCGGCCAGCAAGAGAAAGCAGTAGGTGAATCTCATGAAAAACCCCATTTCCGGCGCTTCGCGTCCCATGACGACGGTGGAAAACGCATGGCGAATTAATAGCACTCGAAGCGATTTTTGACAAGGCAGGAAAACCAACACGGAGCAGCGTGGCAGGCGCCGGACGGCGCTTTCGGTGAACGGACGCAGGGGGATACCTGACGGGAAGATGACCGGGAGGCTACTTGCCTTCGGCTTCGCCCTCGGCAGGGGCGCCCTTGCCGTCGGCCTCGGGGGCCGGATCCGGCGTCGCGTTGTTGGCGGCCGGGTCGGTCGGAGTCGGCTCGGGCGTAGTCGTGCCTTCCTTGGGGGTGCAGGCGACGACGGCGCCAAGGACGAACAGGGACGCGAGGATGAGTTTCTTCATGGCAATTCTCCTTTGGGGTTATTTCAGGCGAAGCACTTTCGCATGATGAATGGTGATCTGGAAACCGCCGTCCGGGCTGGGCGAGCTCGGATCGGTGGGGGTGTGCGTCTTTTCTTCGGTCTTCGTGATGGAGATAATCAGGGTGACGTCGGAGTCCGGCTTGACGGACCCGACGATCTGCTCGAATTCAGTCTTCTCGAAAGCGTAGCGGGTGTACTGGGCGCGCTGGACCCCGGAGTCGGGCTCGAACCACACCACGTCGCCTTCCAAGCGCACCTCGGCCGCGCGCACCGCCAGCTCGAGCTCGACGGTCTTCGCGGGGGCCTCGTCCCCGACGGCTGCCTTGCTGTCCGGCTCGGCTGCCTTCGTGGTTGTGGTCCCTTCCCCGGAAGGGGTGCAGGCGCCGAGGGTGACGGACAGGGCCAGGAGCGCGGGGATGATGACCTTCATGCGGTTTCCTCCGTTGAAGCTGAATTATCGATGGGCGGCGCGGATCTGTCAAGCGGCAAAATGCACCCGGCGTCGCGGTGTCAGCACCCACAGTCATTGAACGGATACTTGTCCTCGAGGATGACCTCGAGCCGCCCGTTCTTGACCCGGAACAGCGCCCGTTCGTTGCCGTAATAGTCCACGTCCGCGACGACCTCCGGGTGGCCGTCGAGATCCAGATCGGCCACCAGGGCCAGCTTCTTTCGGGCATCCTCGGAGACGAGGAGCCGGGGCTCGCCGTCCTTCACCCACCACAGGCTCCACTGCTCGTGGCCGTTGCCCCCGCAGGTGGTCTCGCCGATCTGCCGGAAGTCCTCGACCAGGTATTCGCCGGCGCCGGGCCCCGCGAAGACGGTCTGGCGGGCGGTGAGCTGCTCGTTGGGGTACTCGCGGCCGTAGTCGGCCGCCGACCTGCCGAACGACAGCCCCATGGCCAGCGGGGTCACCTTCGCGCCGAGCTCGACGCCGGTCCGGTCGTCCTCGGGGAGCCGGCGCCAGACGGCCGGGGCCGGGGCCGAGGAGGGCCTGGCCCACACGAGCTCGCGGTCGGGCTTCGGCGCGGGCGTCCCGCAGTCCCCGACCACCGCGCCCAGATAATGGGAGGCCTGGGCGAGGAGCTCGTCGAACTTGGGGCGCTGCTTCTTGTCCTGATCCGGGGCGACGCCCAGATCCTCGCGCTGGCCGAAGTGGGGATAGGCGCGGCTGACGACGGCGAGGGGACCCACCGTGAAGGAGCAGGCCTTGCGCTCGCCGCGGTACACGTCGAAGGCGACGCCCGCGAGGGGTGTCGGGGCCGTGGCGCCTCGGGAGATGGCGATGACATCCGAGGAGTACTCGAGCACGGGCGCGCCCAGACCCTCGGCGGCGGGCTGCCAGCCGTCGGCCGAGAGCCGGACGAACAGCCGGTCGAACTGGTCGGCGAAGTGGAAGACCAGCTGGCCGGGTTCCGGCGCCACGATCACCTGCTTGGTGACGTCGGGCGGCGGCAGCGTCGGCTTCTTGGCGCCTTCTTGGCGACCGCAGCCGGTCGTGGACAGCAGGCTGAAGATGAGAAGGAGGATGGCGGCGGCGTTCTTTTTCATGTTCATCTCCGGTGGTGCGGGGCACCTCGAGGGACAGGATATAGCACAACCCCGGCCGGACCGATCGATGAATCTGGGGCCGGCCTTCTCATTGACTTCTCCGGGACGGCCGGGGATACTCGACCGGCGGGGCGCGCGTGCGTCTCCGCGGAATTCGGAGCACGGCTACGATGAAGGCGCCCGGACAGTTCGACGGCAACGAGCGCTTCGAGGTGCTGTCGGTCCTGGGCCGCGGCGGCATGGGGGTCGTGTACGCGGCCTGGGACCGCGATCGGCAGGAGCGGGTCGCCATCAAGACCCTCAACGAAGGGAACCCGAACGAGCTCCTGCGGCTCAAGACGGAGTTTCGCGCGCTCCAGGAGCTCGAACACCCGAACCTGATCTCCCTCGGGGAGTTGTTCGAGGAGCAGGGTCGCTGGTTCTTCACGATGGAGCTGGTGGAGGGGGAGGACTTCGTCTCCCATGTCCGGCGCTCCCAGGTCGTGATCGGGCGCGACGGGCTCGCCGCCGACGGCGACGGCGTCTCCCGGCCCGAGGACCCGGTGCGCTGGACCTTCGACGAGGGGCGGCTGCGGCGGGCGCTGATCCAGTTGAGCCAGGGACTGCAGGCGTTGCACGCCACCCGGCGCGTGCATCGGGACATCAAGCCCGCCAACGTGCTGGTCCGCCCCGACGGGAGGGTGGTGCTGCTCGACTTCGGGCTGGTCACCCAGAGCGATCCGGGACAGAACTCCGAGGGACAGTACTATCCGGTGGGCACGGCCCGCTACATGGCCCCCGAGCAGGCCGCCTCCCTCCAGGTCGGTCCCGAGGCGGACTGGTACAGCGTGGGCGTGCTGCTCTACGAGGCGCTGACCGGCCAGGTGCCCTTCTCCGGGACCTACAGCCAGGTGCTGCTGGCCAAGCACGACGAGACGGCCCCGCGTCCGTCTGCGCTGAACCCCGACGTGCCCGAGATGTATGACCAGTTGTGCGCCGCCCTGCTGCAGCACGATCCCGCGAGTCGCCCCCGGGCCGAGGAGGTCCTCGCGCTCCTGGCCCAGGGTCGCCGGATACCCCAGTTGATGCCTCCGACCTCGGGGACCCGCATGCCGGTGTTCGTGGGGCGCAAGACCGAGCTGGACAGCCTGGTGGCGGCCTTCGGAGAGGTGGCCCGGCGCGGGCTGGTCACCCGCCTGGTGCACGGCGCCTCGGGGCTGGGCAAGAGCGCGCTGCTCCACGCGACCGGCCGTGAGCTCCTGGCCCTCGAGCCACGAACGGTCATCCTGTGGGGGCGGTGCAACGAGCGGGAGCTGGTCTCGTACAAGGCCTTCGACAGCGTCGTGGACGCCCTGAGCCGCCACCTCGTCCGGCTCTCCGAGAAGGAGCTCGGCCACCTGCTGCCGCGCAACCTCGACTTCCTCGCCCGCGTGTTCCCCGTGCTCTCCTTTCTGCGGGAGCTCGACGGGCCGGGGCCTTCCAGGGGGCGGCCGGTGACCGATCTGCAGGAGGTCCGCTCCCTGGCCTTCCAGGCGCTGCGCGAGCTGCTGACCCGGCTGACCGACCGTCGGCCGCTGGTGATCTTCCTCGATGACATCCAGTGGGCCGACGAGGACAGCCTCAAGCTGCTGCGCGCGCTGATCCAGCCGCCGGACCCGCCGGCCATGATGCTGGTGCTGTCCATGCGCACGCGCACGGATCCCGGAAAGGCCGCGGAGATGGTCGCCCAGTTCCAGGGGCTGTTCCCCACTCCTCCGGAGGAGCTGGGCCTCGGGCCGCTGTCCATGGAGGCCGCCGCCGAGCTGGTCCGGGAGCTGCTCTCCACCAACCCCGAGCTGCAGGACATGGACCGGCGCCACGCGGCCTGGATCGCCCGGGAGGCCGGCGGTCATCCCCTGTACATCCACGAACTGATGCACCATCTCCAGTTGCTCGGCCCGCAGGGCCTGACCGAGCTGAAGCTCGACGACGTGCTGTGGTCCCGCATCGTCACCCTGGCCGACGACTTCCGGCGCCTGGTGGAGCTGGTGTCCGTGTCGTTCGGGCCACTGCGACAGGACGTGGCCGCCGCGGTCCTCGGCTGCCGGCCGGCCGAGGTCTTCCGCACGGCGGCCCGCCTCCGGATCCTGCACCTGGTGCGCACCAGCGGTCCCGGCGCCGAGGAGCTCGTGGAGCCCTACCACGATCGCGTCCGCGACGCCGTGCTCGCCCGCATGGCGCCTCAGGACGCCGTGGCCTGGCACGAGGCGATCCTGCGCGTGCTGCGGACCACCCGCGGGGTGGCTCCCGAGCGGCTGGCCGCCCACCTGGAGTGCGTCGGCGACACGGAGCAGGCGGCCGTGCACCTCGCCGAGGCCGCCGACCAGGCGGCGGCTGCCCTGGCCTTCGATCGCGCCGCCGGCCTCTACGAGCGCGCGCTCCGGCTCCGCCTGGGATCGTCGCGACCCGCGGACGTCGGCGCCCTGCGGGAACTGATGGCCCGCATGGGGATCGCGCTGGCCAACGCCGGCCGTGGGCGGGAGGCGTCCGAGGCCCTGCTCCAGGCGGCCGAGGGCGCCCGGGCGGCGGACGCGCTGGAGCTGCGCCGCAAGGCCGCCGAGCAGCTGCTGCTGTCGGGCTACCTGGACGACGGTTTCGAGGTGACCCGGCAGGTGATGCGCTCCCTGGGCGTCCGACTCCCGCGCACGAGCTTCGGCGCGCTGGTCTCCCTGCTCTGGCGGCGGTTGTGGATCCGGCTGCGGGGCACCGGCTTCTGGGAGCGCGACGAGACCGAGCTCTCCCCGGTCAGGCTGGTCAAGGTCGACATCCTCTCCTCCATCGCCCGCGGGCTGGCCCTGACCGATCACATCCGGGGCGCCGACTTCAACGCCCGCTTCCTGCTCGCCGCGCTGCGCCTGGGAGAGCCGCGTCGCATCCTCTCCGCGCTCACCATGGAGGCGAACTTCGCCGCGACCAGCGGTCCCGAGTCGGCCCACATCCGCCGCACCCTCGCCGCCTGCGAACGCATCCAGCAGCGCCTCAACGACGCGCTGGCCGAGATCTACATCGAGTCGGCCCGCAGTTATGTATCCTTCATGGTCGGTCATTGGGGCGCCTCCCTGCGCAGCGCGGAGACCTCGTTCCGGCTCTGGTCGGATCACGGCGGCACCTCCTGGGAGCGCTGCATGATGAACATCCAGATCCACTGGTCGATGTTCTACCTCGGCGAGCTCGCGGAGATGACCCGCCGGATGCCCGCCCTGCTGCAGGACGCCCGCGATCGGGGCGATCTGCTGTCGGTCTCGGGGATGGTCCTGGGCCTGAACAACGTCATGATCCTCAACCATGACGGACCGGAGCACGCGCTGCGCGAGGTCGACGAGCTCATGGCCCGCTGGAGCGTGCAGGGATACCACCTGCAGCACTACATGGCGCTGCTCGCCCGCGTCCACGTCCTGCTCTACACCGGGGACGGCGCGGGCGCCTGCGCCGCCCTGCGTGCGGACTGGCGGCCCCTGAAGCGCAGCCTGCTGCTCAAGCTCCCCTCGGTGTACCACGAGGTGCACCACCTGCGCGGCCGCGCCTTCCTGCTGCATGCGGCGAAGGTCTCCGGCGCGGCGCAGGCCGAGCTCCACGGGCAGGCCAGCCGCGAGCTCGACCTGCTGGGCGCGAGCCGGCTCCCCTGGGTGCGGGCGGTCGGGACGCTGATGTCGGCGGCGCTCGCCTCCCAGCAGGGACGGGAAGAACAGGCGGTGGAGCGGCTCCGCGCGGCCGTGGACCAGCTCGAGACCGGCGAGATGAGGTTGTACGCGGCGGCGGCCCGGGTCCGTCTGGGTGCCCTGCTCGGCGGAGACGAGGGCACCCGCCACCTGGCGGCCGGCCGCGACTTCATGGCGCTGCAGGGCGTCCGGGATCAGGCCGGCATGACCTCCATGCTCGCGCCGGGCTTCCGGGATTGACCACGCTGATCGGGCGCGTTCCTGCGAGTTGACGAACCGGCCAACCCGTGGGATATTGCGTCGGAAGGTGTGCCATGGGAACAAAGCTCAGGGAATTGTTGGGACTCATGCTCTTTGGCCTCGTGCTCGTAGCCTGCGACGATCCCGAGATGCAGCCGGCGGACGAGCCCGTCTGCGGCAACGGCGTGCGCGAGGAGGGGGAGGCCTGCGACGGGCGGGACACAGGGCCCGACGCCTGCGGGGAGGCCGGGTTCCCGGCTGGCCTGGCGTTGTGCCGCGTCGACTGCACCCTGGACACCTCCTGGTGCTCGGACGGCGCCTGCGTCAACCGGCTCGACGACCACGACGCCGGCTACGATTGCGACGATGTGTCCTGCCTGGGTCGCATGGGCTGTCCGACCGAGTCCTGCGTCGACGGGATCGACAACGACGGCGACGACATGACCGACTGCAACGACACCGACTGCAGCAACCACGCGCCGGGGTGCAACGCCGGGTGCACCTTCGCCGAGCTCGACAGGCTCGACGGCTGCTCCGACGGGTACGACAGCGACTGCGACGGGCTGACCGACGGCGAGGACCCGGACTGTGACGGGGACGCCGGGCTGCTGCTCGTGTTCTTTCCGGGGACCGATCGGCCCGCGGCGGGCGGCGACGTGCTGGTGGTCGTGACCTTCCTGGCAGAGGACGGGGTCCTGCCTGCGTCCCGGATTGAATGGGCGGTCCCCGAGGGGCTCGACGAGGTCGTGTCCCAGGATGGCGGTACGTGGAGTGAGCAGGACCGCACCGTGTCGTGGCCTACCGGCGCCCTGGCCGAGGGGGAATGGGTCACGGTCCACGCCCTGGCCCGGATTGCGGCGACCGCGGTCGCGGGGGACGAGCTCTGCCTGCAGGCTCGCCTGAACACCGTTCCGGCGCGGCTCACGGATGTGCCGGACCTGCCCGGCGCAGCGGATCCGGTTTGTTTCCACGTGGAGCCATGACTGATTCGAAGTGCGACAGACAACCGAAACAGGAGGACGACAAGATGCGACTCACTCTATTCTCCGCCTTGATCCTGCTGGCGGCCTGCACGGCCCCCCGCGCGAACCTCGAGACCGGCCGGGTGACACCCCGTGGGCGCTTCATCGTGGGCGCCGACGTGCGCGGCAACGTGCCCACCGAGACCACCGGCGCGATGTACGACAGCCTGAAGGCGGGCGTGAACGAGGCCAGGGACGCCGCCACCGGCGAGTCCCCCAAGTGGACCGGCGAGGAGGGGCGTCAGAAGCTCGCCAAGCTCGTGGACACGCTGGTGATCTACTCCCTGGATCCCCTGGGCTGGGGCTTCGACTTCCGCGCCCGGTACGGCTTCTACGACCACCTGGATCTGGGCGTGCGGTACGACAGCGGCGTGGTCGCCGGCGACGTGCGCTTCCAGTTCCTGGGCGCCATCGACCGCGGTCGGCGGCCGAACTTCTTCTTCAACCACGGGCCGCGCTGGTACGGCAGCGTCGGGGTGCAGTACAGCCAGCAGGACTTCAAGGTGCCGCTGCCCGTCCTCGAGGATCTGCAGGAGCTGCTGGGCTACGAGTTCACCCGCAAGGACGTGCTGGTGCCCCTGGCCTTCAGTTACAGCCTGGGTCCGGACGAGCTCTTCGGCGCGATCACGTTCGGCGTGGCCTACAACCTGGGGCTGGTGAAGTACGGCTTCAAGGAGGAGAAGGTCGCCCAGCTCTTCCAGGAGTCCCTCGAGCAGGAGGGCATCGTGGTGCCCCAGGACGAGAAGAGCGTGCACGCCTTCGGGCCGTTCCTCAACGTCAAGGTCGGGTACAAATGGATCTACGCCATCGCCTCGCTGTCGATCTATTACCAGGATTACGGCAGCTACGACATCTTCGGGGTGAAGACCTCGCGCTTCTCCGGGCTCACCTTCATCCCCTCGTTCGGCGTCATGGGCACGTTTTGACGGAGGCGGTCATTCCGGAGTCGTGCACTCCGTGAGGTCGAAGCGGCAGTCCGCCGAACACCCCAGCACGCCGCCGGTGAAGCCCAGGCTCTGGCAGGCGTTGCCGGCCAGGTTTTCGCCGTCGCACTGCTCGCCCTGCTCGACCTCGACGATGCCGTCCCCGCAGCGGCCGCCGCAGGCCGAGAAATCCCAGGTGCAGTCGGCGCGGCACTCGGGTTCCCCGAGCAGAT
>CALKWH010000397.1 GCA_938004375.1 uncultured Pseudomonadota bacterium | reverse complement strand
CGTCAACAACGTCAACAACGTCAACAACGTCAACAACGTCAACAACACGAACAACAACACCGATCCGTGCATCGGCGTCACCTGCTCCGGGCACGGGCTGTGCGGCACCTCCGACGGGGTCACCCCCGTGTGCGACTGCGACGAGGGGTACGTCAACGCCGGCACGGGCGGCCTCGAGTGCATCGAGCCCTCGGACGACTGCACCGGCGTGACCTGCTCGGGCCACGGCGCCTGCAACGTCCAGCCCGACGGCCCCGTGTGCGTGTGCGAGACCGGCTACGTGCCGTCCTCGCGGCTGGGCCAGGACTGCGTACCCGTCGCCGAGGTGTGCGTGGGCGGCGCCATCAACTACGACTACAACCACGACGGCACCCCCGACACCTGGTTCGACCCCATCGCCACCGAGTGCGAGATGTTCGAATTGATCAACCGGATCCGCGCCTCCCACGACGACGAGGGCTCGCCCGAGTGCCACAAGCCGCTGATGTGGAACGTCGAGTGGGCCGCCCACGGCCGCAACCACTCGATCCAGATGCGCCAGCAGGGCGGGCTGTTCCACGACGACTTCCCCTACGGCCAGAATTGCGCCTACGGCTGCGGCCCGGAGTGCGAGATGGACATGTACATGAACGGCCAGGGCGAGGACCACTGCCCGCCCTTGTCCCACCATTGCAACATCATGTCCTGCAACTTCACCCAGGTGGGCGTGGGTTACGACGACACCTGGAACACGCAGAATTTCCTGTAAGCGCGAAGCGCCACAGGCACGCTGAAGATTGGCGACCCTGTCCTGCCCCGAAGAAATGATTCACCTGCCGGTTCACACAGTTTTGGGAGCACTTCGAGATGTGGATTCCAACCTTCTGCCTGCTGATGTCTGCCTTGATCCTGCCGGCCGTCACCGGCTGCGAACGTGACAGGCCCGGATGCGACCTGCTCTTCTTGCGGATGGACCGATGCGTGGCCCGTCCGCTCGACAGACAGGAATTCGTCAAACAATGCCAAAATTCCGCCGACGGGCGTTCCCGGGAGATCCGTTGTTCAAAAATTAAAAATTGTCAAGCGTTCGTCGCCTGCCTGGAGACGGCCCGTGTCGCCGACGACCTCGGCCGCGCCGAACGGGAGATCGTCGAGGCGGAATCCCGAAACGACCACGCCACAGCCTGGCGGGTCTGCGAGATGCACGAAGAGAGCCAGGATCAAAATCTCCAGAAACGCTGCGCCGCTCTGCTACCCAATGCATTCGCCGGTCTCGTGAGGGAGGCCGAGCACAGACGCGCTGAGAAGCCTCACCCGGACCCCCCGTTTTGTTTTCGTCTGACGGATCTGGGGACCAGAATTGGGGAAATGGAGAAGGCCCAGGCACAACGCCTGTGCGCCGAAATCGAGCTTGGAGTGATCCTCGAACGAGCCCGCACCGACGTGGAAAACATCATCAAACTCGAAAAAAATACCCTGTCAAAATATTGCATGGAGGACATGCTGGAGCCGTTCGACGCGGTGGATTCCGCCTTCTCCAGAATGAAAAAACAGGAGCTCCTGCAGTTGTGTTTTGTGCAACTCGGAGGCGTGCTCCTTCAGAAATTTGGTCCCACCATCAAGAATCATTGCCCTCTGCCAGCACGGACGGTGGTCCGGAACCTCCGGCGCCACGGTATGCGAAACGCCTCGGTGGACCGATTGGTGGAACAGGCTTCGCCCTGGTGTGACTGGCCCGAGACTGAAATACCGACCTCTGCTTCCGGGCAGGAGGAGGAACGGCCGTGACGAGAGCTCTCCCGTTCCTTCTGGTCTCGGTCGCGCTCCTCCAAATCCTCGGAGGGTGCAACTCAAAAAGCAAGTGCGCGCGCCTTTGGAGACGCGCCCATGATTGTGTGAAGTGGCACTGGCAGGAGGAGGACTTCCTGAAGACGTGCCAGAACGAAAGAAACTCCCTGTCCCCATTGTTCGCCTGCCTGGAAAAGCATGACTGCGCCACGTTCGACACCTGCGTGAGGCAGGTGTTGGACGACAATGATTGGAAGTCGAAAATTGAATGGTCCACCAAATCCACGGATGGCCGATTTCCCAGCTACTCGCTTCAATATTGCCGGCAAAACGTCGGAGAGACACTGGGGGTGGTCCGCACCGACCGCTGCGCCCGGACCGCCCGGATTGCCATGAAGGATCTGCGCGACCTGGTCGTCGGGGCGCTCGGGCCGCAACCGCCTCTCGACAACAGCCATGCTTCGGCAGCGGTCCGTCTCTGCATGGAAATGGGCCATGTCAGGCGGTTCCTCACGGCCTCGGAGCGCAGGGAACTGTCCTTCCTCCGCGACACGCTTCTCGAGCTCGACCCGACCTTGTTCGTGAATCTGTGTGAAAGCCTGCTTTCCGCCTTGCAGGACGATTGGACGACCGCAGTTTGCCAGAACATCCACTCGAAGGCAGCGGATGCGCTGCTAAAAAAAATACGGAATCTGCGACGACACACCGTTCTTTCCCACCACACCTACTGTGCGCAACTCAAACACCTTCACTCCAGGTTGGAGCCCCCCCAACAACTCGAGTCCGATGTAGCCTGCCGGGAGCTGGACCTCGCCGAGCGTTTTATCCGGGACGATGAAGCTTTCGACCATCGGCTCCGAGATGGAGGCTCAATCATCTATCTCCCACCGCTATGCAGTGAGGAGACCTCCGACAAACGAGCCAGCACCCTGGAGACACCGTTCGCCCGTCGTCTTCGATCAGAAATCCATGATGTTTGCTTTTCCCATATGGCACCCAGTCTGCTGCAACTGGATCATCAACGCTCCAAAAACCGCTGCGGCATCAGTTCGCTCCACCTGCTCGGAGGTTTGAAGAGACGGGGCATCTCCAATTCCGTCCTGGAGCCGTGGTTCCGCAGGTGCGGCGCTCAACTGCGGAGCCCTTGAATCGTTGCCCCCGGTGAAAGGCGACCTCGTTCAGGAATCCAAGTCGGCCGCACCATGAGGCTGGAACACGTTCACGTCACTGGAGGACGCGCTCACTTCCGAGGAGGCGGGGGCGGGAGCGCGGGCAGCTCCGGCGCGTCGGGCAAGTCCGCGGGATCCGGGGCCGCCGCGCCGCCCGCGCGGTCGGCGGGATCCGGGGCGTCGTCGGGGTGCCCGGTCAGGTTGGGGTCGTCGGCCTCGTAGGTGTGGCCGGCCACCGGCAGGTAGCCCTTGTACGGCTCCTGGAGCTTGCCCAGGATGCGGCCGGGCTCGACCATGACGGGCACGGGGCGGGTCAGGCTGAACTGGTAGCCGCGGGTGTCCAGGATGACGCCGAAGTCGCGCTTGTTCACGGTGAAGCGCTTGTGGTAGCGCAGCCTGGTCTGTCCCAGGCGCTCGTGGGCGCGGTGGTGGAGCACGAACGAGAACAGGCGGATGGCCAGGTGGTTGTGCAGGCGATGGCACCCGTGGGAGAACGACCGCTGGATGGACATGTAGTCCATGGAGCCGTGGGAGCGGATGCCGTTGTCCTGCCAGACGGGGCGGCCTGCCTCGTCCCGGCTGCGGACGTGGATGGCGGCCACCAGGCCGTAGGCCGACGCGTACGAGGGCCCGATCTCCTCGGTGTTCACGCGGGTGATCCACTTGCTGTCCACGCGCTCGCTCTTGAGCAGGGAGGCCGGCGGCGTGGACGCGGGGGGGATCCACACCGGGGCGGCGTAGATGTCCTTCCACACGTGGGGCCCCACGTCCGAGCCCTTGTACGCCAGGTACTCGCGCCCGTCCTTGAACTCCCGGCGCCAGCCGCCGATGGTGGTCCCGTAGCGCACCAGCGGGATCTTCTGCCCCTCGTACTCGAGATAGAGGGTGTTGCTCGGGCGGCGGGACACCGGCTGGAAGCGCTTGTTCCCGGCGGCGTCCACGGGGGCGTCGTAGTAAACGTCGCCGCGGTCGATGATCACCGAGAAGTCCATGTCGGACCGGTAGTACTCGGGCAGCGGCGGCCCGGCGAAGGCCACGCGCAGGTCGGCGAACCGCGCGGGGTCGGCCTTGAGGAAGAACTCCCGGGCCTTCTCGGGGGTGTCCACGCCCAGCTCCTTCATGAGCAACTGTGTGTACTCGTCCACCAGGTTGCGGACCTTGTGCTCCTTGCCGTCGCGGTCCTTCCAGGTGTCGACCAGGTCCTTTTTCCCGTTGACCGAGCCGTCCTCGATGATGCCCAGGGACCAGGCCACGCGGGCCTCGAGCACGCGGCGCAGGGTGGCGAAGTTGTTCTGCAGCGGCGTGCGGCCGAACCCGGCGCGGGTGTCCCCGGTGAGGATGCCGTAGCCGAAGATCATGTGCTTGTGCTCGAAGTCGCGGATGGCCTTCACGGTGGTGGGGGTGATCACGCCCGGTGTGTAGCCCTCGAGGAGGCCCTCGCACTGCAGCCGCTTCTGCACCTCGGTCACCAGCGCCATCTTGCCGGACACGTTCTTGTGCTTCTTCACCAGCAGGGCGTATTCGTTCGTCTTGGCCAGCTGCTCCACGGTCTTGCCGGTCTTCTTCTTCACGCGCTCGAGCTCGGCATGGACCTCGTCGATCTCGTCCTTCACGCTGCGGCGACCCTCGTAGGTCACCGAGAGCCGCGTCTGGCGGAAGAACTCGACGTTGAGCTTGGCATAGCACGCGCGCTGCTCGTCCTCCTGGAAGCGGCGGGCCAGCACCGAGAGGCTCGGGGGGATGCCGAAGAGCTCGACGTAGTTGTGCCGCCCGGGGGCCATGGGCTGGCCACGCTCGTCGGTGCGGTCGTTGGCGATGTCGAGGAAGGTCTGCCGGTAGCGGTTGGGCGCGCCGTCGGTCTGCGAGAAGATGAACGGCACGGCCTCGTCGCCCAGGTCGACGAGGAGGTAGCCGAACTTCTCGGCCTCGCCCACCCGGCGGATCTCGAGCTTGCCGTCCTTGGCCACGTACACCCGCTGGTCCTCGGGGATGTCGGTGTCCTCGGGGATGACCGGGCCGGCGACCTGCACCGGCTTATCCTCACCCGCGGGCGGTTTCGTGCCCGGCCGCCCGTCGGGCTCCTGCCCGGTCGCGACGGGCCTGGCCTGCGTCGGCGACTTGCCCCCGGCGCTCCCGGTCGTGCGCGCGGACCAGGCGTCGATGCCCCAGGCCAGGCCGGCGGCGATCCCGGCGAACGCCAGGATGGAGATCACGAGCACGCCGAAGCCCCCCTTTTTCCCCTTGCGGGTCCGGTTCCGGGCACCCGGCGCCCGGGGCGGAGGGGGCGGTGGAGGCGGAGGCTGCCGTCGGTTGGCGGTGAGGGTGGGGGGCGGAGGGGGCGGGAGGAAGATCTGCTGTCGCGTCGTCATGCCCCGAATAAAACATCATGTATTGGAAAGCGCAAAAAAGCGGCCGCCTTGACCGGGCGGGGGTGACCTGCTACACCGCGAAGGCGAGGTCATGCCATGAAATCCATCACTTCCGCCCTGCTCGCCGCGCTCGCCCTGCTCCTGGTGGCCGGCGCCCCGTCCCCCGCCGGCGCAACGCCGATCTACATCACATTCGTGTGGCACATGCACCAGCCCATTTACTGGCCCGGGGAGACGCTCTCCCAGACCGCCGACGCCGAGCATTATTCATTCAATGTCCTCAGCATCCACAACGACCGCTCGGGGCCGTACACCTCCTGGCCCCGGGACGCCGTCGCCGCCGCCCGGGCGGCCGGACATCTGCACGGCGGCGCCCAGGTGAGCCTCACCGGCTCGCTCATGGAGAACCTGGACACCCTCGAGTACAACGGCCAGGGCTTCTCCGGGTGGCGCAACCCCTGGGCCGAGACCGCCTCGTGGACCACGGCCGGCGGGAACCCGGCGCTGGATCTCATCGGCTTCGCCTACTTCCATCCGCTCCTGGCGCTGGTGGAGCCCGCGGACGTGGTGACCCAGATCCGCCTGCACCGCGAGGCCCTCGCCCGCCGCTTCCCCGGCCACCCGGTGTCGCGCGGGCTCTTCCCGCCCGAGACGGCCTTCTCGACGCGCCTGATCCCGGCGCTGGTCGAGGCCGGCGTGGAGTGGGTGGTGGTCGACAACGTGCACTTCGATCGCACGCTCACCGACTATCCGTACTCCCCCAACTCCAACCTGGTGCCCCCGAACCGGGCCGACGTGCGCACCTCCGCCGGCAAAGACTGGGTCCAGCTCAACGGCATCTGGGCGCCCTCCCCCGTGTCCGCGCCCTTCGGCTACCAGCCCCACTTCGCCGAACACGTGGACCCGCAGACGGGGCAGGTCTCCCGCATCGTCGTGGTCCCCGGCGCCCGCTACGAGGGCAACGAGGACGCCCGGGGCGGCTTCGGCGCGCTCAACTACGAGGCCGTGCTGTCCCAGCTCGAGCCCTACAACACCGATCCCGACCACCCGATCCTGGTCGTGCTCCACCACGACGGCGACAACTACGGCGGCGGCACCGACTCGTACTACCACAGCAACTTCGCGGGCTTCGTGAGCTGGCTCTCGTCCAACCCCGACCGCTTCCAGTTCACCTCGATCCAGGACTACCTGGACCGCTTCCCGCCCGCGGACTACGACGTCATCCACGTCGAAGACGGCTCCTGGAGCGGCGCGGACAACGGCGACCCCGAGTTCCTCAAGTGGAACGGCGACCCCGGCGGCGACGGCTACAGCCCCGATCGCACCTCGTGGGCGGTGCTCACGGCCGCGCGCAACCGCATGGCCACGGCCGCCGCCCTGGCGGGCATGCCCTCGCTCACCGACATCTATGACGGTTCCACGGCCATGGGCCGCGCCTGGCGGCACTTCCTCACCGCGCAGACCAGCTGCTACTGGTACTGGGACAACGCCGAGAACGGCATCTGGGACAGCCACCCCGCCCGCGCGGCCAACCTGGCGATGAACGAGCTGGGCGACACCCTCGCGAACCCGGCCGCCGAGACCGTGCCGCCCACGATCTACGCGCCCCAGCGCGAGCCGTACAACCCCGGCGAGCTCGAGTGGGGCACCACCCCCACGACCCCGGATCTGACCGTGTGGACCTACGCCTACGACGTGTCCGGGCTGGCCCGCGTGGACCTGTACTACCGCTTCGACTTCGACGGCCGCTTGGACGGGAAGAACCACACCTGGAACACCTCGGACTGGTGCGTCCTGCCCATGACCGCCCGCGCCGTCACCCCCCGCACGGACCCCGCGCCGGCCTTCCTCGCCGAGGAGTACGGCGTCACCGTCCCCGGGCTCGGCGGCCACCTGATCGACTACTTCGTCGAGGCCGAGGACACCCGCGGCAACGTGGCCCGCTCCGGGCTGCGCCACGTGTGGGTGGGCATCGGTGGCGGCACAGGCCCTGGGGCGGCCGTGGGTCACTACCCGGCGGCCCCCACGAAGCACTCATTGATCACGATCTGGACCCGGAAGGCCGGTGACGTGCACTGGGGGATCAACGGCTGGACCGCGCCGCCCGAGGCCTACTGGCCCGCGGGCACCACGCCCTGGGGCGACGGCCAGGCCGTGGACACGCCGCTCTCGGGCCCCGACGGGCAAGGCCGGTTCTCGGCCGTGCTGGGGCCCTTCGTCGGGACCACGCAGGTGAACGTCCTGGACTACGTCATCCACTACGCCGACGACACCTGGAGCGGCGCCGACGTCCACGTCACGGTGAACAACAGCCCCGGGACCGAGCCGGTCGTCGAGCTGGTGGAGCCCGCCGCGGACGCCCGGTTCCACGGCCTCGCCCGCCTCATCGCTGCCGCCTCCGACGACGGCGGGATCGCCATGGTGGCCTTCACCGTCGACGGACAGGCCGTGGGCACGCTGATCGCGCCCCCGTTCGAACTGGACCACGACTTCTCCGGCCACGCAGCCGGCCCCCTCACCGTCTCGGTCACCGCCACCGACGACGAGGGCCACACGGCCAGCGACGAGCACACCGTGACCGTCTCCGTCGGCGGCACCGGCGAATGCGTGGTGGGCCCCGACATCGGCACCGACGGTGGCCCCGACGGCGACGACCCAGACGGCGACGACCCAGACGGCGACGATCCCGACGGCGACGATCCCGACGGCGGCGACGTCACCCCGCAGAAGAAGGACGACGGTTGTGCCTGCTCGGCCGCCGGCGGCCGTTCCCGCACGCTCCCGCTCCCGCTCCTGACGCTCCTCCTTTGCGCCGCGCTCGTCCGGCGCCGCCGGGTCATCGCGTGAACGCAAACCGCGCCCCCGCGCTGCTGCTCGCCACCGTGGTCCTCTGCGCGGCCGCCTGCACCTCCAACACCCAGGCGCCGCCCCGGCTCCCGCCCGCCCCGGCCGGCAACCGGTCGGGCTCCACGCCCGTCGACCCCGACACCTCCGACTTCACGGCCTTCTGGCCCTCGCTCATGGCCCGCCTGCTCTCCGCCGACGAGGCAGACCTTCGGGCGCTCACGGACCCGGTGTACGGCTTGTATTACCTCGACAACCCGGGCGCCTTCCTGGTGCTGGGCCACGAGCCGCGCCTCACGTCCGAGCTCCACCGACGCATGCCTCTGCGCGGCTGCCGCCTGCGCGCCGCCGAGGCGCTCCCCACCTACGACTGCGAGACCGACCGCTGGAGCGGGGGCGGCTGCCTCCACGTCCCCGGCGCCCGCCTGCCACTGGTCAAGCTCTTCAGGGAACAACTCCGGTACGTCGAGGACCGCGAGCCCGGCCCGGAGGACCAACCCAGACTCGAGCAACTGCGGGAGCTGGAACGCCGGATCACCGACGCGGTCTTCTACCGCGGCGTCTTCTATTACTTCGGGATGGTCGATGGCGCCTGGCGCCTGATCGCCGTCAACGTGGAGTCCCCCTGCAGCGCCTGACGATGTTTCGCTAGAAACTCAGTCCCAGCTCGAAACCACCGAAGAAGACCGTCTCCTGCACCGGCCAGGAGGTGTCGTCGGGCTCCAGGAGCTCGACCACCAGGCGGGATCCTCCCGCAAAAAGGCCCACGAAGACCCGGGAGAAGTGCCACCGGAAAAACACCTCGGCGTTCCCGAAGAGCCCGAGGTCCGTGCCCCGCTCCACGGGGTCGGCGGACGTCACCTCTTCGTAGGACTGCATGCCTCCGACGCTCATCCCCAGGCCGACCCCGGCCTCGAGGCGGCCGAACCCGTGGGAGAACCGGGCGGTCCCCGCGAACTGCGGGGTCTTCGTGTTCATCCCGACCCCGCCGCAGAGGGAGAGCTGGTCCGTGACCTGACGCCCGTATTCCAGGCCGACCAGGCCCAGCGGTGCGCCGAGCCCGGCCCGAAGGGCCAGTCGGTTGGGCTTCGCCGGGGGTTCGTTCGCCGCGGCGGCCAGCGGAAACAACAGAATCAGACCCAGGATGAAATATTTTTGCATTATGCCTTTCCTTTCAGCGGAACCCAATCCGCATCACAAAAACCCGTGTTGATCGCACATTCGGGGCCCGAGTTCAAGGGCCCTGTCAGGGCAAGTTCGCAGGCCTTGACAACCTATCGCCTGTCAGGTTAATGTCACTGCGCCCTCTTCGACAGGACCCCCGCCATGATCCCGCTGCACGTCGTCTCCTCGTACTCCCTCGCCTTCGGCGTGCACGATCCCGCGCGCTGGGTGCGCCACTTCCACGAGCGCGGCCTCCCGGCATGTGCGCTCACCGATCGCGGCAACCTGTACGGGCTGCACCCCTTCCTCGAGGCCACGAAGGACGCCGGCGTGAAGCCCCTCGTGGGCGCCGAGGTGCCCACCCCCGACGGGTCGCTGCTCGCCCTGTGCGCGACGGCGGCGGGGTTCCCGAAGTTGTGCAACTGGCTCACCGCGGTCAGGGCCGCGCCCCTTTCGCTGCCGAAGACCGGCGACCGAACCCGGTCGAAGACCGTCGACCGGATCCGCGGAGCCGTGGGACCGGGGACCGGGGACGACCTGTTCCTCGTGGTCTTCGACGAGGCGCTGCTGCGGGCGCTGGCGCCGCTTTTGCCCGACCACGCCCGGGCCGGCGATCGCCGCCGCGTCTTCGCCGGGCTGCGCGGCCCCGACCTGGCCTGTGCCCGCCTCGCCGCCCGCCTGGGCTTCCCGTTGGTCGCGGCGCCGCGCTTTTTGTGCCTGTCCCCCGACGACGCGCCGGTGCACCGGACGCTCGTGGCCATCGGCCGGAACACCACCGTGTACCGCGTGCCCGCCGACGCCGGGCCCGTGGCCGACGCCATCGATCCCGCCGCGTTCGACGCCTTCCCCGGCGCCGTGGCGAACACGCGCTTCATCGCCGACGCCGTCGCCTGGACCCCGGGATTCACGGTGGTCTTCCCCGACTGCCCGCCCGGCCCGGAAGGGCCGCCCGGCCCGTCCGGGCCGGCAGGACTCGAGGGAGCCGACCCCGCGGCGGTGTTGCGCGCGGCCGCGCTGGAGGGCGCGCAGCGGCGCTTCGGCGAGCTCTCCGACACCGTGCTCGAGCGCCTGGAGTACGAGCTGGGGATCATCGGCCAGAAGGGCTTCTCGGCATACTTCCTGGTGGTGCAGGACATCGTACGGCGTTCGCCCCGGGTGTGCGGGCGCGGCAGCGGCGCGGCCAGCCTGGTCGCCTATTGCCTGGGCATCACCAACGTGGATCCCCTTCGCCACCACCTGTACTTCGAGCGCTTCCTGCACCCGGAGCGCACCGACATGCCCGACATCGACGTGGACTTCGCCTGGGACGAGCGCGACGCGGTCATCGCGCAGGTCATGCGCGACTACGGACCGGAGCGCTGCGCCATGGTGTGCACCCACGTGGGCTACCAGGCCCGCGCCGCCCTGCGCGAGGCGGCCCGCGCCCACGGTCTGTCCGACGCCGAGATCGGCTCGATGCAGAAGGAGATCTCCCGCCTGCGCCTGTCGGCCGACGGGGCGCGGGTGTCGCGCATGGACGCGCTGCGGCGGATACGCGCCGACGCGCCCTGGCCCGAGCTCCTCGCCGTGGCCGCCCGGCTCAAGGGCCTGCCGCGGCACCTGGGGGTGCACCCGGGGGGGCTCATCGTCACGCCGGGGCCGGTGGCCGACCACGTCCCGGTGGAGCGCGCGCCCAAGGGCGTGCCGATCATCACCTGGGAGAAGGAGGGCGCCGAGGCCGGCGGCCTGGTCAAGATCGACCTGCTGGGGAACCGCTCCCTGGCGGTCATCCGGGACGCGCTCGCCAACCTGCGCGAGAACGGCCACGCCCTGGACGAGGCCGCCTGGGTCCCCGAGGACGACCCCGACACCGTCGCGCTCCTGGCCCGGGGCGACAGCATGGGCGTGTTCTACGTCGAGAGCCCGGCCATGCGCCAGTTGCAGAAGAAGACCGGCCGCGGTGACTTCGAGCACCTCGTCATCCACTCGTCGATCATCCGGCCGGCGGCCAACCGCTTCATCGCCGAGTACGTGCGCCGCCTCCACGGCGCGCCGGTGCCCGCGCTGCACCCCGCCGTGGACGGGCTCCTCGCCGAGACCTACGGCGTGCTGTGCTACCAGGAGGACGTCTCCCGCGTGGCCGTGTCCCTGGCGGGCTTCTCGGCCGCCCACGCCGACCGCCTGCGCAAGATCCTCACCAAGAAGAACCGCGCCGACCGCGTCGCCTCGTTCCGGGGCGAGTTCTTCGCCGGCGCCGCCGAACGGGGCGCCACACCGGAGGTCATCCAGACCATCTGGGACATGATGCTCTCGTTCGACGGCTACTCGTTCTGCAAGCCCCACTCGGCCAGCTACGCCATGGTGTCGTTCCAGTCGGCGTACCTCAAGGCCCACTTCCCCGCCGAGTTCATGGCCGGCGTCATCTCGAACCAGGGTGGCTACTACTCGCTGCTGGCCTACGTCGGCGAGGCCCGGCGTCTGGGACTCACGGTGCGCCCGCCCCACGTCAACGCCAGCGACTGGCGCTGGCGCGGCCGCGACCGGGAGCTCACCGCGGGCCTGATGAGCGTCTTTGGCCTGCAGCGCGAGCTCGGCCACGCCATCGTGCGGCGCCGACGCGAGGGTGGTCCGTACCGCGACGTGACGGACCTGCTGCGGCGCGTGCGCCCCGGGGCCCGGGACCTCGAGGCGCTGGTGGCCGCCGGCGCGCTGGACGGCCTGGGGCTCACCCGCCCCCGCCAGCTCGCCCTGGGGCTGCTCTGGGCGCGAGGGACGGCCGGACTCGACCTGGGCCTCGCGCCCCGCCTGCCCGAAGGCCCCGACTGGAGTCCGCAGGAGAAGCGGATCCAGTTCTTCCGGCGCTGCGGCTTCTCCCTCGACGGGCACCCGCTGGACCTGTTCGAGCTCCCCGGTCGCGGCCGCCGGCGGGCCGTCCACGCCACGACCGGCCGCGCGGACGCCCTCTGGGTGTGGCCCGTCACCGCCAAGACCGTGCTCACGAACCGCTCCGAGGCCATGCAGTTCATCTCGTTCGAGGACGAGACGGCCATCTTCGAGGCCGTGGCCTTCCCCGCGGTCTACCGCAAGATCGGTGATCTGCTCGAGGATCCCGGCCCCTGCCACGTCACCGGCACCTGGGAAGACGACCAGGGCGCGCAGGTCTTCCACCTCGAGGACGTGACCGCCAGGAGCACGCGGCTGAAGGCACCCGGCTCCAGGCAGCTGGCGAATCGACGACCTGCCCCTTGACAAGCGAACGCCGAAACATTGTATAGTGACCGCAAGGACACGTCCGGCCGCCCGTCCGACTTCCCGTGTCTTCATCGGAGAACCGAGCGATGACCGACCATCAAGACGAGCACCGGACGCCCTCTCCCGGTCCCGAGGAGGCGCGGCGCCTGGATCAGGCCAATCTGTCCGCGATCATCGAGAACACGCTGGACCACATCTGGGCCGTGGACCGTGACTACCGGATCCTGCTCCTCAACGAGAACTTCCGCCAGGCCTATCTGGCAGCCTTCGGCGTCCGCCTCGAGCCGGGAGTCCGCATCCTCGACACCCTTCCCGATCCCCTGCGCGAGCCCTGGAAGGACCGCTACGACCGGGCCTTCCGGGGCGAACGGTTCGTCTTCGTCGACCGCGTCCCGACGGGGGCCGGCGAGGTCCACATCGAGGTCGCGGTGAACCCGATCCTGGACGGGGAACGGGTAGCGGGCGCGTCGCTGTTCGCCCGGGACATCACCGGGCGGGTGCGGGACCAGGAGGCCCTCCTGGCCAGCGAGCGGCGCTTCGCCGAGTTGATCCGGAACGCCTCGAGTTCGATCACCATCCTCGACGCGTCCGGGAACCAGATCTTCGTCACGCCCGCCGTCGAACGGCTGCTCGGCTTCTCCCCCGCCGAGCTCACCGGCATCCCGATCATCGACGCGATGATCCACCCCGACGACCGGGCCGCCGTCCTGGAGGCCTTCGGCCGGGTCTTGCGCGAGGGCGCCGCGGTCGTGCAGTACCGGCACCGGCACAAGGACGGCTCCTGGGTGTGGATGGAGGCCCACGGCTCGAACCAGCTCGACAACCCCGATCTCCGGGGCGTCGTCATCAACGCCAGCGACATCACGGCGCGCAAGCTGGCCGAGGATGACCGCACCCGCCTCGAGGACCAGCTGCGGCAGGCGCTGAAGATGGAGGCCGTGGGCCGGCTGGCCGGCGGGGTGGCGCATGACTTCAACAACATGCTCGGGGCCATCCTCGGCTACACCGAACTGGCGCAGCAGGCCACCGACCCGGACCAGCTCCGCGCGGATCTCACCGAGATCCGTCACGCGGCCGAGCGCGCCGCCGCGCTCACCGGCCAACTGCTCGCCTTCGCCCGCCGTCAGGCCGTGACGCCCCGGGATTTGGACCTCAACGACGGCGTCGCGCGGCTGGCGAGGCTGCTCACCCCCCTGCTCGCCGAGAACGTCGAGCTCGTCGTGCGGACCTGCGAAGGCCTGGAATCCGTATGGATGGATCCCTCCCAGCTCGACCAGGTGCTCACCAACCTGTGCATCAACGCCCGCGACGCGCTTTCGTCCGGAGGTCGCATCACCATCGAGACCGGACGCGCCGAGCCGGACGCGGCCCACCTCGCCGCCCACCCGGACGCCGCGCCCGGCCCCCACGTCGTGCTCACGGTGCGCGACGACGGCTGCGGCATGGATCGCGAGGTCCTGAAACACCTGTTCGAGCCGTTCTTCACGACCAAGGGGGTGGGACAGGGCACCGGCCTCGGGCTGGCCACCGTCCACGGCATCGTGCGCCAGAACGGCGGACACATCACCGTCGAGAGCGGGCTCGGCATCGGCTCGACCTTCCGCGTGTTCCTGCCCGTGCGGACCGCCACCGCCGCGTCACGCACCAGTCCCGACGAACAAGACCCCGCTTCCACCTGATCCCGCCCGCGTCGCCGAGATCTCACTTGACATTCCTCCCCTCCCGCCTGATCATCGCCCCATGTCCATACAACCCATCGCCCTCTGCATCGAGAACTGTTATCCGACCCACGAGAGCCTGCGCCATCTGCGCTGCTGCGCCCTCGTCGGCCGCCAGCCGGGCCTGATCGTCGCCACCGACGGACAGGTCCTGTGGCAGACCGATGTCCCTCGCTTCTGCGAGCTCTGGGTCTCGGGGGACCATAAATTGATCTGCTTCCGCCCCACCGGCGCGCCCGGCGGCGCCCGGGTCCATCGCGCCGGCCGCGAGGTCGCCCTCGAGGAGGGCAAGCCCGTGGTGGTCATGGACGGCGACTATCTGCTGCTGCCGGGCCTGTGCTACCGGCTGCACGTGCACGGCCCCACCGGCGGCGCCACGGAGCCGTCCTACTTCGGCCACGAGGAACCGGCGGGTTCGACGCTGGCCCGGTTCGCAGCCGCGGGCGTGATCGCGATCGGGACGCTCTCGGCGGCCGCCTGCGGCAAGCCGCCCGCCGAGGAGAAGGGTCGGACCATCGAACCGGTGGAAGTCCGCACCCGGCCCCCCGACGTATCTCCCCCCCAGAACTACAACCCCGGCATGACCGGCGACGCGACCCCCACCATAACCGGGGACGCGACCCCCACGACGCCCTCGACCCCCACGCCGCCTACCACCGACGCCATGGCCGATGATCCGGCCCCCGGCGGTCCGCAACCGCCCATCGAGGTCCGCGTGGAGCCCCCCCAGGTGCCCCGCCCGGTGGAACCGACGCCCCCGCCGATGCCACCCCCGGACACCATGAAGCCCGCCACGGACGGCATGAAACCGCCCATCGAGGTCCGCGTGCGACCACCGTCGCCCCCTGCGCCCCGGATCGATCCCCGGAAACACGAAGACCCGATCGGACCCTGAACCAATGCCCAGGCATTCCCTCCCGCTGCTTCTGTCCCTGGCCTTCTTCCTCGCGCTGCCGGCCACCGCCCGCGCCCACCCGACCGGGCCGCTCGTCAAGTTTCCCGACGGCGGGCTCTCGGTGGGTCCGGCGGTGGGCTTCGTCGCCGGGGATGACGGCGGCGGCAGCGTCGGCTTCGACGCCGCGCTGTGCTTCGGCATCTTCGCCTTCTCCGCCACCGCCCGCATGCTCGCCCTGCGGGAGGATCTGCAGTTCGGCGGCGCGCTGGAGGCCTCGGCCTTCGTGGGGCTCAACCTGGGCGTCGGCGCGGGGTATCTCGCGGGCGGGGAGCGCCACGGCGCCACCCTGCACGGCTTCGTGGGAG
>CALKWH010000396.1 GCA_938004375.1 uncultured Pseudomonadota bacterium | reverse complement strand
CGTCCGTGGGTGTCCGTGGGTGTCCGTGGCTGTCCGTTCTTTTTGGCCGATGCCCTTGTCCGCTACCGGCGGCGCTGCACGCGGATGGCGATGTAGATCCCCAGCACCAGCAGGAAGAGGCCGGCGAACAGGGCGCTCCACAGCAGGGAGGTGACGCGGAAGGACTTGGCGGCGGGGGGCGCGGCGGCGGGGATGGCCTGGGGCAAGCAGGCGGACGGCTGCGCGGGCTTGGCCTCGGCGGTCTTCTCCACGAGCAGGATGTTGCGCGCGGCGGCCTTGGACTTCAGCGGGCGGTAGCGCCCGATGGGCAGCTCGTCGAGGGTGGCCTGGCCCTCGAGGGTGTAGCGCGTGTGGTGGTTGTAGGTCCAGTCGAGGTACTCCGACGCGCCGCCACCGATGGTGGTGACGACGTGGCGGTTGGTGCGGCCGCCGAAGTGCAGGCCGCGCACGGCCGGATCGGCGCCGGTGCCGGCGTTGGCGTCCACCGGGATCCAGCCGTAGCCGGGCATCCACACTTCGGCCCACCGGTGGAAGACGTCGTCGAAGGAGGCGGCGTCGCCGCGCTCGGAGATGGCGCCGACGTAGCGCGCCGGGATCCCCGAGCGCCGCAGCAGGGCCACCAGGGCGAACGTGTATTCCGAGCACGAGCCGGTCTTGCGGGCCAGCACCGCCGCGGCGTTGTTCCAGCCGCCGGTGCGGTCGTACACGATGGAGTCGGTGAGGCGTTCGTAGATGCGACGGGCGGTGCGGTAGGGGTGGGCCGGCTCACGGGAGAGGTCCTTCAGCCATTCGGTGAGGACCGGGTGGCGCAGGTTGTACTTCTTGTCGTCGGCGAGATAGGTGGCGAGCTCGCGGTCGGTGCGCATGGGCTCCAGGCGGGCCGGGTCGATCTGGTAGCGCACGCGGAACAGGGAGAAGTCGCCCACCCACCGCACCGAGCGGGTCTCGCCGGCGGCCAGGTCGCCCAGCTCGAACACGGCGATCTCCTGGCCCCATCGGTCCTTCACCAGGCGCGTGGGGGCCGGGTCGAAGCGCACCGGGGTGAGGATGCGCTGACCCGAGAGCTCCCGCGGGACGGCGAGGAAGCTCGTCAGTCCGCGTACCTTCCCGACGCCGCCGGCGCGGTACACCACCTGGTACGTGGCCCGCACGCGGCGCTCGTCGTCCTCGATCACGCGCAGTTTCTCGGGGAGCCGGACGCGGTAGATGCGCCGACTCTGGTAGTCGGCAATCCACAGGGTGCCGTCGAAGAAGACCATGGCCGAGGGATACGGTCCCGGGGACGGGATGGAGGACACCACCCAGCCGGTCTCGGGATCGACACGGTAGATGGTGTTGGAGGCGTGCTCGGCCACCCACAGGTATTCGCCGTCCCAGGCGAGGGCCGTGGGGTGCGTGCCTGGGGCGGGGAACGATCGGATCGTGGTGCCGTCGTCGGGGTCGATTTGATGGAGCTTCTTCTGATGGGCGTCCACCACCCACAGGGATTTTCCGTCGGAGACCAGGCCCCAGGCCCATTTTTCATAATAGGGGAGCGTCTCGGCGCCGGTGATGGTGTCCTCGGCGATGCGGCGGCGGTGGAGCCGGTCGAGCTGGCGGTCCGCCAGGACGAGCAGCCCCTGGTGCACGGCGAGGCCCGAGGGCATGAGCCCCGGCGCGTCGATGCTGCGCACGAGCTTGCGGTCGCCCAAGCGGAACTCGTGGATCTTGCGCGTGGCCATGTCCGAGATCCACAGGGATCCCTCGTGGACGGCCAACCCCATGGGCTCGGCCACCGGACTGTCGATGGCCTCGACCAGGGAACCCTGCTGCACGACGACCGGGGTGAACTCCTCCTCCTCCTGCTCCTGCTCGGCGTCGGCGGGGGGGGACGGCGGGCTCGTGCGTGGCTCGGGCGCGTGGCGCGCCAGCTGGCCGGAGAACAGCGAGACGAACAGGGCGAGGGAAAGCGTGGTCATCGGCTCACTCCATGGCGGCGTCGTCGTCGGGATCGGGGGCGGGGCCGCGGCGCGGTCGGGCGCCCCTTCTGCCCGGCGGGCGGGGCTGTTCGCTGCGGGCCCGCGGATGGCGGGGCCGCTTCTTCTTGAAGAACGTCAGGATGCGGTCGACCAGGGGTACCAGCGTGGGCGCGGACACGGCGCTCACGTAGAGGTCCGGGCTTTGTGCCGGGGGGGCGGGCAGCCGGTCGGCCTTGTTGTAGACGGTGAAGCGCGGCAGGTGCCCAAGGTGCATCTCGTCGAGGATGGACTCCACCTGACGCCGCTTGAAGTCGTGCCCCGGATCGGAGCAGTCCACCAGGTGCAGCAGGAGGTCCGCCTGCTCGAGCTCCTCGAGGGTGGCCCGGAACGCGCGCACCAGATCCGGCGGGAGATCCTCGATGAAGCCCACCGTGTCGGTGAAGATGATCTCCTCTTCGTCGGGGTACCGGACGCGGCGGGTGCGGGGGTCGAGGGTGGCGAAGAGCTTGTCCTCGATGAGCACGTCCGCGCCCGTGAGGGCGTGCAGCAGGGTGGACTTGCCCGCGTTGGTGTAGCCCACGATGCTGACGACGGGGATCTGGCGCTCCCGGCGGCGCTGCCGCTGGACGGCGCGCTGCGCGGCGAGCTGGTCGATCTGCTTCTCGAGGCGGTCGATGCGCTCGCGCACCCGACGGCGATCGAGCTCGAGCTTGGTCTCGCCGGGACCGCGTCCCCCGGTGCCCCCGCCCATCAGGCGGCTCATGAAACTGTTCTTGCCCACCAGGCGCGGCAACGTGTACTTGAGCTGGGCCAGCTCGACCTGCAGTTTGCCCTCGCGGGTCTGCGCCCGCTGGGCGAAGATGTCGAGGATGAGCATGGTGCGGTCCACGATGCGCACCGGCGTGAGCTCGGAGAGGGTGCGCGCCTGGGCCGGTGAGAGCGCCGGGTCCAGGACGAGCAGGTCCAGTTCATGGCGGCCCAGGGTGAGCAGGAGGTCGTCGAGCTTGCCCCGCCCGATGACGGTGCGCGGATCGAAGCGCGCGCGCAGCTGGGTGTGGAGCTCGACCACCTCCACGCCGGCGGTGCGCGCGAGCTCCTCGAGCTCGGCGGTGCGGCGATCCAGGGTGGCCCGGTCGGTGGCGACCACCACCAGGACGCCCCGGTCGCGGTGACGCACCTCGCGGCCGCGGGGCCGGGCGGCCGCCTCCTCGCGGTCGGTGACCCAGGCCTGGAAGTCCAGTTCGAAGCGGCCCAGGGGCGCGTAGGGAGCCACCTGGGGCGTCGGGGACGGGCCGTCGGACAGCCAGGCCCATGAAATCTGGATCGGCGCATCGGGGTGCTGCCGGACGCAGGCGGCGATGGCGTCGAGCCGGTGGGAGAACAGGCAGGTGCAGTCCTCGGGGGAGAGGGGGCGCAGGCCCGGGTGCGCGTGCAGTAGCCGCAGCCCGGGACGCAGGCCACCCTCGGGCAGGTCGGGCGCCGGCAGCGGCAGGTTCTCGGAGGTGCCCACCACGACCTGGCGGACGGCCCCGCGCCGGTCCACGAGGACGCCGACCTCACGGCCGGTGTCCCGGGCCAGCTCCACGAGCAGGGCGGCCAGGGTGGGGCCGAACAGGACGTCGGGCGGGTTGCGCCGGCGCGGCAGGCTCTCGAGCAGATGGAGCTGGCTGGGCTTGAGCCCCGTGGTGAAGCCGTAGATCAAAAAACACCCCTCCCGTGGGATCGCGGTACGCGCCGGGCCATCTTGCGGCGTCCTCGCGGCACGTAACCCGCGTTCCCGCGGCACGACCGCAGTTTTGACACATTCCGAAGCTTTTACAAGCTGATTGCCCGCGGCGGCTTCGTCGGGTATAAATCCGGCTACCATGCGCGTCTTCCTCTCCTGTCACCGGATCCCGCTTCTGGTAACGATATTGTTGACGTTTTCCCAGTGCAATCTTTTCCTTGACTGGGAGGACGACCGCCCCGGTGTCTGCGGCGACGGGGTGCGGGAGGGGAGCGAGACCTGCGACGGCACGGACTTGGGCAGGGCGGCCTGCGAAAATCTCGGCTACACGGCCGGGGAGTTAGCCTGTCGCACGGACTGCACCCTCGACACGGCCGGGTGCACCCTGTAGATCGGAAGAGCACACGTCTGAACTCCAGTCACCGAATACGATATCGT
>CALKWH010000395.1 GCA_938004375.1 uncultured Pseudomonadota bacterium | reverse complement strand
ATACGAGATCGTATTCGGTGACTGGAGTTCAGACGTGTGCTCGTCCGATCTCCGTCTCCGGCTGTTGGCACTCCCCCTACGACCCCGAGCGCGAGAAAGAGGACATCCCGCGGGTGATGGCCGCCCTCGAGGCCACCGTCGGCCTGCGCTACGACCTGTTCCAGAACGTGTCCTTCAAGCTCGAGACCGGGCTCTTCCTGCCCGGCTTCTGGCAGATCTCCGGCTCCGTCGAGCTCCTGTTCTGACCCTCCCCCCCCCGCCACCAAGTATTGGTGCTTTCCCTGCCGTCCCATATGTGATATAGACGACCCCATGGCAGAGGAAATCATCTCCCTAACCAAGGTGAAAAAATATTACGGGCATGGAGGCGGACGTCAGCAGGTCCTGCACGACGTCACGCTCACCATCAACCACGGGGACTTCATCTCCATCGTGGGGACCTCGGGCTCCGGCAAGACCACGCTCCTCAACATCGTCGGCGGCCTCGATCGCCGCTACGAAGGCTCCTGCTCCGTGGACGGCAAGCTCGTCGAGAAGCTCGACGACAAGCGGCTGGCCCGCCTGCGCAACGAGACCCTGGGGTTCGTGTTCCAGTCCTTCAATCTCATGGAGCACCTGACCTGCTGGGAGAACGTGGCCCTGTCGGCGTTCTTCCAGGGATCCAACATCCCCCCCGGGCAGGTCTACAAGCGCGCGGTCGAGGTGCTCGAGCGCTTCGGGCTTCATGACAAGATCCACAGCCACCCGGCGAACCTCTCCGGCGGCCAGAAGCAGCGCGTGGCCATCGCCAGGGCGCTATACAACAAACCCAAGATCCTGCTGTGCGACGAGCCCACGGGCAACCTGGACAGCAAGACCGGCGACGACGTCATCGAGCTGTTCAAGGAACTGAACCGCGTCGACGGCATCACCCTGCTCGTGATCACCCACGAGGAGCGCGTGTCCAAAGCCACGGACCGCTGCATCCACCTCGAGGACGGCCGGGTCGTCTCCCAAAACTCCTCCGAGGCGCCGGTGAAGTGATGAACCTCCACAATGTCGTCAAGCTCGTCCGCAAGAACATCCGCCGCAACTCGAAGCAGCTGCTGGTGGCCTCCATCGGCATCGTCATCGGCCTGTGGGCGTTCTCGCTGTTCCTCTCGTTCGGCCTGGGCATCACCAACGTCGTCGAGGGCGAGATCTTCCCCTGGGACAAGATCGAGGTCATCCCGCCGGCCACCAACCTCGAGACCAGCCGCACCCGCGCACCCGAGTCCGGAGACTCGGCCTGCGACGAGAATGACTTTTACATCGACGGCCAGCCCAACGGCACGGTCGACCACGATCTGGCGCTCAAGTTCCACAAGCGGCGCTACCTCGACGACGAGGTCGTGGCGCTGATCCGCCGCCGCCCCGAGGTCCGGACCGCGTACCCCAAGATGAAGTTCACCTTCCCGGCGGTGGCCGAGGGCGGGCAGGAGGAGCTCCATCTGTCCAGCCCCCTGCGCACCGAGATCTTCGCCGACGGCATCGACCCGACCACCCTCAACCAGTGCGACGAGAAGGCCACGTCCGAGGATCTCGAGCGGCCCCGCGAGATCCGCCAGTGCGACGTCTATCATCCCTTCAAGTTCAAGGACTACTCCGTCGATGAGGATCTGGAACTGGGCTTCTGCAATCAGCACGCCGACTGCGAGTCCGGCGTGTTCTGCAACTTCGACGACCCCGCCCAGTTGTGGGTGTTCCCCCTGAACAAGCCCGACGCCGGACGCCACAAGAGCTATCACCAGCGCTGCTACCACGCCGTGCCCGTGCTGGTGTCCACCTACCTGCTCGAACTGTGGAACGGCTCCATCGCCCCCGCCCACGGCTATCCCAAACTGAGCAAGTCCACCCTGGGAACGTTCCTGGGCCTGTCCTTCGAGACCTTCCTGGGCCTGTCCATGTTCTCGTCCAAGGCGCAGACCGTGCCCCCCATCACCCGCCGGTTCCAACTGGTGGGCATCTCGCGCAAGGCCATCCCGCTGGGCGTAACCGCGCCGCTCTCCTACGCCGCCCGCTTCAATGACTACTTCGCCACCCGGGACGAGGCCGGCGACGTGCTCGACAAGGAGAAGGCCAAGGCCGAGACCTACTCGTCGATCGTGGTCCGCGTGAACTCGAAGAAGCAGATCACCTCCTTCCTGGCGTTCGTCAAGAAGATGGGGTTCACCCAGGAGAGATCGGAAGAGCACACGTCTGAACTCCAGTCACCGAATACGATCT
>CALKWH010000394.1 GCA_938004375.1 uncultured Pseudomonadota bacterium | reverse complement strand
AGATCGTATTCGGTGACTGGAGTTCAGACGTGTGCTCTTCCGATCTTTCAGTATAATTATATCGAAATTTAATACATTTATCCAGTTGAGGTGGGCGAAAATTCTCTTGAGTGAAGTGCATTTCTAGGTAATCACTTCCGAACCGAACGTTCCGAATCAGTTTTGAAACATGATCTTCAATTTTTATGTGCTGTACTGCATTCAAATTATAATCAAAAATATCAATATAGCCTTCAATTCCAGGATTACTAAGAGCGAATATATTGCTTTTCCCAAAAAGTAAGTCAATATACTCAATGGTTCCACTTGATTTACTCAGCGGACATCGTGCATTATATTCATAAGCAAGAATTCGCTTTCCATCGTTAACAATTACATAAATTATATTATTAATGTATGCCACACTTTTTATTATATCTTTTTCAAAAATTTTAGGATAAAATTTATCGCCTCTCATTGCACTTAAGAAATTAAATTCATTGAATCTACATGATACTCTTCCAGAACGATAGTCTACCCGATGAACCACCTGGTCTTCCGTAACGACATATGCTGAATCTTTCAAACCAAACACCGAGACAATTTCTTTTTCCAAGACAACTGTATTTATGTCTTTTTCTGCTATGGGGCCTGATATATTTATTACTTTTAACAAATCATCTTTCCATAGTAGCAGTTTTTCTCCATCTTTCGTCGATTCAACTTGGAAATTTTCATTTTGTATTCTCGCCACAACCTCTTTCCTCGCGGTTGAGACGAAATAGATGATTTTATGCGTTACACCTATAATAATATCATTTTTAGCATATAATCTAATTATATCCATATCCAAATTAATTTCCGTTTTTTTCTCAGAAATAAAATTGTAAATTATCAAAGTATTTTCCATTGTATAAGCAACAGTATCTCTCGTTGGCAGTGATAAAAAATGATTTATTTCCCCATCTATCTCTATCCGTTGGAGTTTTTTGCCAGTATGGATATCAAGCAAATCAATAAATTTATCTTTTTTTGCAACAATAAAATTGCCAGAATACCTAATTGCTTCATAATTTATGGAAAATGAGTTTATTGCTTTATTTTTAATATTTATATTATGAATTTTTTTAACACCACTAAAATATACAGATAATATTGACCCATCACCGGAAAACCCCAGAACGGGAGTGACATCGTTTGGCCAATTAGATGTTTCAGTTATTAAAACGAACTCCTTAATATCACTAATTTCCAAATTACTTATTTTGATATTCAAAGTCTTTGAATCAACTAGTTTCACCTCTATGATGGAATTATGCTCATCAGAGAAGTATACATGTAATTTTGGTAGTCGATCCCATAATTCAAAATTCCCTTCTTCGACTATTGTAGATGTATATGGTTCTTTAGAATCTAGATAGACAATTGGCAATGGATTTCGGGCCAAAAAGAATATGCCATTTTGTATGGCTTTATCTGATGCTTCACTTGTTGATGAATTCAATCCCACTAGTGTTCGAAGAATTGTGAACGCTTCCGCGTTTAAACCAACTGAGATAAGACGATGGAATTCACCAGTCAGAGCATTTATTAATGTACGCTCTGATTGCTTCTGGGCGATGACGCGGGCGGATTCGGCGTCGCGGCGCGAGGCTTCGGCCTGGGTGCGGGCCAGCTCGGCCTCGCGGGTGCGGCGGCGGGACTCCGCTGCGTTGCGATCCGCGCGTTGCCAGGCGCTCCAGAGAAAGAGCGACAGGGCGCTCAGGGAGAGCAGGATCACCGCGGCCAGGGTGGCGACGAACCGGCGACGGCGGCGGCCGGCGGCGGCGTGGGCGCGCTCGCTGGCCTCGAGGAAGCGGGTCTGGTCGTCGGACAGGCGCAACCGGGAACGGTATGGCGCCAGGTAGCTCAGGAACGCGCCGTCGAGGAGGGCGGCGGACGTGCGTCCGCGGCGGCGATACTCCGAGAGCCGGTTGTCCAGCGCCAGGCGCACCTCGGCCAGCTCCTTCTCGAGGCCCGTCATCCAGTCCGAGACCATGGCCGCGAGCATGTCGTGGCGCAGCTCCCAGAGCCGGGTGTCCGCGTCCTGCAGGACGAGGCGGCGGTCGACCAGGGCGCGCAGCGTCTCTTCCACCAGGTCGTCGGACAGGGGCTCCCCGTACTGCGCTGCGGTCTGGCCGATGTAGGCGACCGAGCAGGGCAGTTTGGTGCCCGAGGTGGTCACCATCGACTTCAGGATCGAGCGCCCGGCCTCGCCCAGGTCGGCCACCTGCCGCTCCACGAACCCGGACAGGATCCCTCGCAGGCCACCCGCGGCCGTGAGGTGGCTCTCCCGCAGGACCGGCGCGGCCTCGTCCTCTTCCACCGCGCGCCGGTACAGGGCGTCCATCACCACCTGCAACAGCGGCAGTTCGATCCCGCGCCCCTCGCGCCCCAGCTCGGCGGTCACCTCGCGGACCACCGCCTCCTCGACCTTCACCCCGCACACGGAGCAAGGACCCTCGATGAGCTCCCCTGCCACCGAAGTGCCCAGACGCCGCAGCCACAACTTGCTGCGCAGGATCCCGGGGAGCTGGGGCTCCAGGCCCGCCAGGTGGGCCAGATACTCCTCGCGCAGGCTCAGGATCACCCGCACGTCGGCGTCGGAGCGGATCAACTCCCCCAACTGGACCACGAACTCCCGCCGCTGGGATTCGTCGTATAAAATGAACAGTTCCTCGAACTGGTCGAACAGCAGAATCAACGTGCGCCGACGCCCCAGGGCCACCCGGTCCGCCAGGGACGCCAGGGTGCGGGGTTCCATGGCGTCGGGCGCCAGTTTCTCCAGTTCCCGCAGCGCGGCCTCGGCCGGCGAGGTCCAAAAACGCACGCGCACCGGCAGGATGCGCTCCTTCTCCAGCCGCGAGAACAGGCCGCACCGCACCAGCGAGGTCTTCCCCGTCCCCGAGGCGCCGAACACCACGGTGGCCTTGTGGGAGAACACCGCGCGATACAACTGCTCGATCTCGAGCTCGCGCCCGAAGAACAGGTCCGCGTCCGCCTCCGTGTAGGCATCGAGGAACTTGAACGGCGCCCGGCGCTCCGACCCGGCGCAACTGCTTTCCGGACCGGATTCCAACTCGACTTCGGATCCCCCTCCGACGCCCGGCGCGTCGGTCGAATTGCTCCCATAGGCATTGAGCAGGCCGTTCACATAGTCGTTCAGGTCGCTCATGAGGCACTCCCTCCCGCGCCCAGCGCCGCGAGCGCGGTCAGCTCGGCGGACACCGCGGCGTACACGACCCCGGTCGTCTCCGCGTCGGTCGACGCTTCGGCGCCGCTCCCCTGAACCAGGCTGCGCCAATCCTGCGCTCCTGCCCCGGAGCGCTCCGACACCGCCGGCCGCAGCTCCATCATTCCACCATACCCGCAGGCGACATACTCCAAACGCTGGCCCTTGCGCCCGTTGTAGTAGAAGAGATCCGCGCACTTCCCGTGGACTTCGTCATAGAGGAAGAACGGAAACAGGTTCAGGTACCGCTCCCGCTCTTGGAACTGTATGATGACCGCGTCTGTTTCCTTGTAATGCGGATAGGACCGATCAGCCAGTTTGATGGTCGCCTCCTTCACGAAGTCCATCCCGTCGAGCCGCTTGCCCTTGTAGAGAAACTCGGGGTCCCGGCGCTTCTCCTTCTGCAATTCGATGGTGGACACGTAACTGAAGGACACCTGCTCGAGCCCCAACAGGGCCGCGAGCACGTCCTCGAGAAATCCCAGGGCGATGCCCGCGATCTGGCGGAACGTGTCCTTCGGGAGCCGCGACCGGTCCATCGCGTGCCCGAAGGTGTTGCGCATGGTGCACAGTTCGTCCAGCGCGGCCTTGGCTTGCCGGTCCTCGTAAAAACGCACCAACTCCGGGAGCACGACCTGGTCCTCGTAGCCCTGCAAAAAGCGCAGCGTCTCGCGGGAGACCTCGATCCAGCCGCCGAAACTCGGCCGCTCGAGCCGCTGATTCAGGGACCCGGCCCCCGCGGGTCGCGCCCCGGTGGCGACGACCCCCGAATCCCGCAGCCGGCTCCACTCGCCCAGCGCGACCACCCCCAGGAACCGCGCGACGGCCTCGGCCGAGTACAGGACGGCGTCCACCTTCTTCCAGGGCTCCTCACGCTCGTCCACGGCGAAGGCGATCTTCAACGGGAACGCCAGCGGATAGGGATATCGTTTCAGAATCCGCTCGATGGTCTCATCCTGAAATGGCATATCTCAATCATTCCTCTTTCACGGTCCCCGTCTCAGGGTGCACCGCGCGCCAGCGTCTCACGGCCGATCGAAGACCTGCTCTTTGAGCACGGAGCCGTCCGGACCATGCAGGACCTTGCGTTTGAGCACCTGATTGGGATGGTATTCGTAGATCACCCACGCCACCCCTTCCTGGTTGGGGGCGATCGAACCCGCCACGTCGAAGTACTCCTCCCGAAGCAGATTCCCGACCGCGTTGAGTTTCCTGCGCCAACCGGCGATCCGGAAGACCCGATGCGAGACCGGGCTTCCGTTCTCATCCAGGTAACGTTCTTCGATCTGAACACCCTGCGGGTTGTAATGGCGCTTCCAGCCATACACTCCGTTCAGGTCGGCGATGGGCCGTCCGTCGAGCCCCAGGAAGGTCCGTCGGGTCTCGTTCCCGAGCGCGTCCCAAGTGGAACGCCAACCTGCGAAACCCATTTTATGTACAGTCAATTTTTCATCCAGGCCATAGAACCAACGTTCCACCATGTTCCCGCCATCATCATATTTTGACCGATATCCCGCATGTTCATCTTGGCTCTTCACTAGCTTTTTATTCAAATCATAATACCAGCGCTCCACCTCGTTGCCGCGGACGTCGTAGACGGCCTTCCACCCGGCGATTCCATCCTGATTCAGGATCAACTTTTCGTCGGTGCCGTGAAACCACATCTCGATCGGATTTCCGCGCCCGTCATGGCGGGCCGTCCACCCGGAGAACCCGTCGAACAGCAGGATTAATTTTTCATCCGGCCCATAATACCACTGCTCGGTCTTGTTCCCCCGCTCGTCGAACCGGGCCTTCCACCCCGCGTATTCAGCCTTGTACAGCAGCAACCTGTCATCCAGTCCGAAATACCAGCGCTCCACCCGGTTGCCGTGTTCATCGTACCGGGATCTCCAACCGGCGCACCGATCCCCGTTCAGGGCCGCCTGACGGTCCACTCCGAAGAACCGTCGTTCGATCTCGTTTCCGCGCTCGTCGTATCGAGCCCTCCACCCGGCATAGCCGTCCTTGTGGGTGGTGAGTTGACCGTCCAGGCCAAAGTTCCACAACTCCACCTTGTTTCTGCGCTCGTCGTACCGGGCCTTCCAGCCTGCAATGCCGTCATCGATCAGAACGGGTCGTTCGTCCAAGCCGAAATAGTTTCTCTCCACCTGATTTCCACGTTCGTCGTACCGGTCCTTCCAGCTGGCGATCCCGTAACGGGAGAGGGTCGGCTTGCCATCCACCCCGAAAAACCACCGCCCCACCAGATTCCCTCGATCGTCGTATTCGGATTTCCTTCCGGCGATTCCGTCCTTGTTGATGATCAATTTTTTATCGACACCATAATAGCCGCGATTCACGAGATACCCACGCTCGTTATATGCTGAAATTCTGCCCGCATATCCTTCCCGGTTGAGGACCAATTGTCCCTCGGGATCGAGAAACCAGGTCTCCAGTTCATTGCCTTGTTCGTCGAAGGAGGCCATCCGGGAAGCATACCCGCTTTTGTTCCAGGTGACGACTCCCTGGGCATCGTGACAACTCGACCGCGTCTGGTTGCCGTTTCCGTCGTAGGCGAATCTCAGATAGGAGCACCCGTCCGAAGAGCTCCACCGCTGACCGTTCATCTCGTGATAGGACTCCACGACGACGTTTCCATGGTCATCATGTTCCCGAACGATCTTGGCCAAACCCCGCCGGTTCGAGGCCCGGGTCCCTTGATCGTCGAGGATGTGCTCCGTGTTCGGCAGACACTGGTCATCCCGCTCGTACTCGTATCCCCAATCGAGGGCGCTGTTGCGCTGAGGGACGTTGAAGATGTTGTAGAAACGCACGCTGCGGACGCACCCTCTCTCGTCGTAGGTGAACACCTCCCGGGTATAGACCGCGCCCTCCGTGGTCTTCAGACTGCCGGATTCACTGGTCTTTTCCCGCAGCGGAGTTCCGCCTTCGTCGACCCGGTCCCGCCGGGTCCGGTCAAGGTACACCCAACGCTGCAGGAACCGCCCCGAAGCGGTGCGATCCACCCGGGCGGCCACCTCCCCGCGCTGGTTGTATTCGTATTCGCACTGGGCCATATCCTGGTCCACTCCCCAGAAATTGCCGTCCGTGCGAAACCCGGCGCCGTTGATCCGCTCCACCCGGCTCACCTTCCCGTGCTCCAGGGTGAAGCGATACGTGGAATGTCGTCTTCGCTGCTGACCCGGTGTCACCGGATGGGCGCAGTGCAACACCCCGTGGCGCTCCATCGCGTGGGCACACAACTGCACGCGCACCCGCGGGGCGCCCGGGTGCAGCCATCGCCAGCCCCACCAGCCGCCCGCCAGGAGCAGGACCACGGCGAGGGCGCTCGCCACTCCCGTGACAGCCAGCGGATGCCGCCGCATGAACAAAGCACCGCGAAACCACAGGGACGGAGGGCGCGCACGGGTGGGCAGGAACTCGGAGAATGCGACCAAATCCTGTGCCATGTCCCGTGCGCTCGCGTAACGGCTCGCCGGGTTCTTCTGGATGGCCTTGAAGATGATCGCCGCGAGATCCCGGGGCAGCTCCGGATCGGCCTCCCGGGGCATGCGCATCTCCCCCTGTAAAATCTGCATCTTGAGTTGGTTGTCATCCTCGTATTCGTAATACCGTTTTCCGGTCGCGAGCTCGAACAGGCAGATCCCCAGGGCGTAAATGTCGGCGCGGTGGTCCACCTTCACGTGCTGGGCGTGGAGTTGTTCCGGTGCCATGTAGGCCAGGGTGCCGAGTTGACGCGAGAAGTCCTGGGTCAGGTCCCGGCTGGCGTCGACGAGCTTGGCCAGGCCCAGATCCAGGAGAATCAGGTGGCGGGCGTCCGACGTCAGGATCAGGTTCGCCGGTTTGATGTCCCGATGAATGATTTTCTTGTCATGGAGGTGCGCCAGACCGTCGGCCGCCTCGGCGAACAGGCGGGCGACCTTGAGGTAAAAATCCCCGGTGCGCTCGATGCGAGGGGGAGGTTCGAGCTTCGCCGCAGGGATGCCCTCCGGATCGAAGGCGTCCGGGGACGAAGCGTGCCCGCCCGAGGTGGAGACGGCGGCGTGCAGGTGACCGCCCTCGAGGGAGACCCCGCTCGTCTTCCAGGACGACAGCATCTTCTGCACCCGACCGAGGTCGGCGCCTTCCACGTAATCCATCGTATAGAAATATCTACCCTTATCCTCACCGAACGTATAGATCTTGACGACGTTGGCGTGGTCGCACTCCCACAACGCCCGGTACTCCCGACGGAACCGCTCCAGCGCGACGACGTCGGCGCCGGCCTCCCGCGGCAGCACCTTGAGGGCCACCACCCGCCGAAGCGACCGGTGCCGGGCCCGATACACCTCGCCCATGCCGCCGCGCCCCAGCCGGTCGAGCAACTCGAACTCCCCGAGGTAGGTCCCGGTGCCCGTCTCCGGCTCCGACACAACCTTTTCCTGCGCCGGATCCTGGTGTTCGAGCTCCTCGAACTCCTCCTTCGTCAACTCTCCCTTGCCCCGAAGCCGCCCCAGGAACCGGCTCAGGCGCAACTGGGCGTCCCCGAAGTTGCACACCGCGCCCGTCGAGTAGTCCAGGTACTCCACCCGCGTCACGGTCTGCACGTTCCGACCTTCGCAGGTCTTCTCCCGCACGACCGTCTCGTTCAGGAAACCCACGTGTTCCTGATCCTGGACCGTCTGGACCATCACCAGGGGAGCCAACGGGATGGCCGTGTTCGGTCCGACCAGGAACGGCTCGTCGGACTGGCCGTTCACCTCGGGCAGTTGGGCGACCAACTCGGGCGCCAGCGGCAGAGAGCCCAATCCGGTGAGGGCCATCCACCGCCGTTGGCCCCGCTCGTCGGTCAGGGCGACGGCCAACTGATGATTTTGGAGGAACACCCGGCTCGAGAACGCCTCGAGCGCCGCCTGCAGGAGGAGCGGCGCCATGAGCTCGTAGAACTCGGATTGGCGTTGGGCGCCGTGCCCCATGACGCGGTTGCGGTACGCCACCAGGACATTGAAAAAACCGAGCAGTCCCTTGAATCCGCCGCCCCCCGCCTGCAGGACCTCGTGCTCCCTGGCGGCCTGCACGAGCGCTCCCAGCGCGGGTGTCGGCGTCGTCCCCTTCCCCGCCTCGCCCGCGACCTCCCCGAGGGGCAGCTGCGCGGCATCCACCGGACGGACCAGCTCCTCGTCCAGCGACCGGAGGAGCTCCAGCCAGGTGCCCAGACTGGGGCGGACCAGCTTCTCCAGGCGGCCGACCAGCGGGCTCTGGGGTTGGTGCAGGTGCGCCATCCAGACCCCGACCCGGGCGGCGGCAGCCAGCTTCAAGCCCGCCTCCCCCAGATAAAACGCGTTGTGGTGACGGTCCGTCGCGCTCTTCGCGTTCAGGCTCCGCTTGAGGAGCTGGGCCAGCGGCAGCGGCAACACCTGAATGTTTTTGAAGATATTAGTTGTGCTCATGTGTTTGCTTGATTTTTTCCACCAGTTGTTCCAGGGATCCACCCGAGGTCACCCGGCCCGATGACTTCCTCATCGTTTCACCAAAGGGCTCCTTGCGACCCCCCAGCAAATGTGCAAAAAAATGCTCCATCACGGCCTTCGAGGCCAAAAAATCCTCTAGATTATTGAAGCTTCCATGTCCACATTTTGGATATCGATGATACAGGTACGGCTTTTTCGCTGTCTGTAATTGCCCGATGAGCTCCTCCACCGACGCGATGGGAGCCAACGGGTCATCTTCGCAGGCTTCGACGAGCACGGGGATTTGAATCCGGTCTGCGGCATGAATGGGTGAATTGGCCTTCAAGCTCTCCACGTGCTCCGGATTATTCGGATCGCCAAATAAACGATAAAACAAGGGTGCGTCTGCAAAGGAACGATATTTATTGTAATGCGTATTCAGATTATAGTATCCATTAAAACTGTAAGCACACGCAAACGACGACGACTGACGCACCGCCACATTGACCGCATAGTACCCGCCCGTGCTGCCGCCCATGACCGCGACCCGGCTCGGGTCGGCTATTCCCTGCTTGACCAGCCAATCCCGCGCGTCTTGAATGTCCTCGGCGCTCTTGGCTCCCAGACTGTTCTGGATCGACCATAATTGGTCCGCCCCGAACCCGGAAGAACCTCGAACATTGAGAAATGCGACCGCATAGCCGCGGTTCAACAGCAAAGAGACCTCCGGCGACAAGTCATCTGCGAACATGCGCCCTGACGCCTGACTTTTGACGAAAAGCACCGTGGGGACGGGTCGTGGCGGTATGGCTTGGTTTTGAAGGTTTGGAGGAAGCGTGTAGTACCCGACCAACCGATGCTTTTCCCGCGAGGGAATCGTGAATTCCTGAATCGTGTTCCGCGCGCCCTCCGGAGGACCCATCTCAAACAGAGTATGGAAATGACCGTTCGCGGAATCGAACCGGACCTGCCGTTTTCTTCCGTCGGCCAACCGGAACTCAATCAACCAGTATGCATCTTTCTCCGTACGCTGAAGCACGAGGAAATCTTTGGCCGGGTAGGAACGCAGAGTTGAAAAGGCTTTCTCGAGACTTGGATCCAGGACCTTCCAGGTTCGCCAGCCATGGACGAAAGAGGCTGCCTGGACGCGGCCGGTCTCCGGATGCAAAAGGACCGGACACTTCCGCCGGACCTCTTCTTTTGAACGACTGTCGTGCAAGACGCAGAAATCCACGTCCGGATCGCTGACCAGCTCCTGGACCTCTCCCGTGCGAAGATTCAGGGAAGACAAAGAAGCCGTATTCTTTGACCTTCCATCCGAAAAATACAGGAAGGTTCCATTTTGACTCATCTCCACCAAAGTCGAATTCCAGGCACTGCGCACAGGGATCGGGATTTCTCCCGACATCGTTTTTCCGTCCCGGTTCCAGTCGATGACCGCACGGCCATCCGGCAAAATCCGATGCAAAACGACATCTCCACGCGTGGAAATGAATTGATTCCAGAGTCCCTGAACCTGGGTGAGCGAAAGGACGACCAGTCTTCGCGATTCACCGGATTTCACGGACTGGGCGACCACTTCCAGTTCCATCTTCTGGGGATTGGGACGAACGATCACGATCTCGAGACATTGGACATCCAGGCAACCTTGGTGTGGTCCCTCAAACACCGTCGTCCATGTCTGGGACTCCAGATCCAGTCGCGTGAGTTTTTTGGCATAAGTAAATAAAATCGTCGATTCATCCAGCCAGGTCAAAGAGGAGAATTTCTTGTCCGGGAGTGGAACCTCCTGGTTTTCTTTTGGTGAATCAACGGAAACCAAGTGCAACTGCAAATCCGACGGAGACCCGCTGGCCCATACCCATCGTTTTCCACTTGGACTCAATGCAGAATATTTCAATGAATAAACGGTATCTATCAATAATTCTTTTCGTGGAATCATCCGAACATCAGCAATAGTAACATCCTTTTGGATTTTTTCTATTTTCGTGGAGACTGTGGGAGTTCTGGCGCTGCACGAGACAAGCGTGATCCAAGAAATCCATAGAAATTTTCTCATTTATGCCTCCTCCGGGGTTGAAACGGTTGGACCGATCCGAGGCGCAGGGAGGCGTTCATTTGGAGGCCTCCGGACGACCGGAGTCGACGAATCGGCACAACATTTTGGCGTACTTCCCGAGCGGCTCCCGCAGCTCGGGACGCGCGCGCGCCTGGAGCGCGCGCAGTTCGGTCTCGGCGTCGGCCGATCGCCCCTTTCGGTGCAGTTGCGAGACACGGAGCAGGCCGGCATGGGACGCGAAGGTTTGATCGGGCCGCACGAGCTCGAGCGCACTGTCGATCGAAGCATCGGAGAGGAAGGGGAGCACGGAAGAGAGCGTGTTGAAGAGCACGAAGTTGGGATTTTTCGCCCCCTTGGCCAACTCCAGCAAGGCCTTATCTCCCTGCGACAACGCCTGCCCGGCCTCCGCGTCCCGCCGCAGCGCGCGCAACGCCGCAGCCCGGCCGTAGTGTACCATGACCATGACCATGGGATTGTAGAACGACGACCGGACGTCCAGCCTCCGCGCCTCGTGTTCGAACGAAACCAGGGCGTCCGCCGCGCGCCCCTTCTGCAACAAAATGAAGCCCTTCAGGGAATGGGACCCCACGACCCCGGGAAAGCCGCGTCGCAGCTCGGGGTCCCGTTCCCGGAGCCGCTCCTGCCGGTCTTGGATGACCACCGATTTTTCAACTTCGAGAAGCGCCTTGTCCACCTGGCCTTGCATGAACCACATGCTCGCGAGGTTCTGGAGGGGAATCCCGAAATCCCGCCCGACCCCGTTCATCATGAGGTTCACACCTCCCTCGAAGTCTCCCTCCATCACGAGCAACAGACTGTAAAGCAATTCCATCACGGCTTTTTTATGGATATCTGTCCATTCTGCCATATTGGCTTTCAAAAAATATTCCTGGGATTTCGCAAACTCTTCGCGCCAGAAGTGAATCAATGCCAGATGCATCCAGGTCTCGGCCTGGTGCCAACCTGGTTGATCCACCAGCGGTTTCAGGGATTCCTGCGCCTCGTGCAACAAGCCGTCGTCGTAGCTCTGGTCATATTCCATCAATAGAATTTCCGCGAGAAAGAGCCGCGGCCGGACCCAGGACTTGTCAGCAAGGATCGCCTGACGCACCAACTCCCCGATCAGCCGGCTGTTGGACGGATTGACGCCGGTGCGGGCCTGACGCATGGCTTCCTGGAACAGACGAAACGCCTCATCCTGCCGAGTCTCGCGTCGCGCCAGCAGCAGCGTTCGTTCGGTCTGAATGATGGCGACGATGGACTGCATTTGTTCGGGGCCCGGCGCCGGATCCAGCTCCTCGGTCACCAGCACGGCGTCGGAGGCCACGTCCACCAACCGTACCTTCAACTTCGTGGCCGCGCACCGGGAGGCGACCACCAGGGAGACCTGCGACTTGCGGCCCACCGACGCTTCGGAGCTTTGGGTGGATTTGCCTGGAGAATCCAACATGCCCTGATCGGCGATCAACAGCACCCCCTGCAGATTGCTCAGGGAAGATTCCTTCAGTTCGTCCACCAGGGTGCTCGCGCCCGGCGCGCAGGCCGGCGGTAGAACCAGGATGCGCCCGAGGGAATCCACCTCGGAGGTTTTTTGCGCAGTCGGCCGGGGTGAGTCGGCGGACGGGTGCCGTTCCCGCCGCCCGGTCCACCACCAGAACCCGACGCCGAACGCCAATCCCACGAAGAGGACCATCCCCAACACCGTCCACCCGAGACGCCCCCGGACTTTCCCTGAAGAGGCCCTGGTGACGATTTCTTCATCGTCCGTCGATTCCCCGACGGACTCCATCCCTGGGTCCGCTTGTCTCCATTCCCCATCGTCCAGTTCACTTTTTCCCTGGAGTTTCGCCAGGAAGCGTCCCATGGCGACGCAGGCCTCGTCGAGCCTGAAGACCGTACCGGTGGTGAAGTCCAGGTAGTCCACGCGACAGGCCCCGGAAGCGGGAGCGCCGCCTGGGCCCCGAAACACCACCTCGTTGAGAAAGCCGGTCTGGTCCTGCTCGTCCTCGCTGGAAAACACCACCAACGGATCGAGCCGGACGCGCGCATCCCGGGAGACCAGGGCGAGCTCCTTCACCTGTTCGGGTGGTGGCAACCGCTCCGCTTTTTCGCGGTCCATCACCAAAAGACCCAGGCCGGTCAGAGACAGCCAGGCGAGTTTTCCCCTCTCCCGCTCCTCGGCGACCACCAGTTGCAGCTCCCCGAGAAAGACCGGGTGGCTCACGGTTTCCATCGCGGCTTCGAGCAGCAGATCGGCGAACCGGTCGTAGAAGGAATTCTTCCGCTGGGCGCCGTGTCCGATGACCCGGTTCCGGTAGGACACCAGCACGGTGAAAAAGCCAATCATTCCACGGTACTTCTGGCCTCCTTCCGGGAGAATGCCCTCCTTGCGGGCCGCCTGCACCAAGGCTTTGAGCGCAGGCGCCTGGTTCGGCTCCCGGGCGGCCTTGCCCAGGACGGCCCCCATGGGAAGACCCGTCACATCGGGAAGCCGCCCCAGCACGTCGTCCACCTCGCGCAACAACTCGAGTTGATGCCCCGCGCTGGGGCGCATCAACTTTTTCAGCGTGTCGACCAGCGGACTGGATGGATCGAAGGCGTGCGCCATCCAGACCCCGATCCGGGCGGCGGCGGTCAATTTCAACGCGGCTTCGGCAAAGAAATACGCGTTGTGGTGACGGTCCGTCGCGCTCTTCGCGTTCAGGCTCCGCTTGAGGAGCTGGGCCAGCGGCAGCGGCAACACCTGAATCTGGGAGGTCAGCCGGGTGGTGTCCATGTCAGTTGAAATCCAGCAGCGGGAAGTTGAAGCCCACGAACAGGGTGATCTGGAACTGGCGGGTGGAGCGGGTGCGCTCTTCGGTGGAGCCGTCGGGGAGCTCGATGTTCTGCAAATAATCAATGTTGGGGATGTAGCGCAGATCGAGGCCCACCGTGAGCGGGATGTTGCGCACCAGGCGCGCCCAGGCGGCCTGCAGACCGAAGGTGAACGCGGTGGTGAACGTGGGTTCGGGGGCGGTCACCTGGTCGCCCTCGGGCTGCATGCGGGCGTACTGCGCCAGATCGAAGGGATACAGCATCACGTGGAGCCCGTGGGTCTTGCCGAACCGCTGGAGGGTGAACCCCATGGGCACGCTCAGGTCGGGGGCGAACGTCCCGTCACCGAAGGCCGACGGCGTGAAGCCCTCGGCGGTGTGGACCCAGCTCTGCCTGAAGCCCATGAGCGCGCTCACGCCCACCGACCAGATCCACTCGTTCTTTCGGTCCTCGCGGCTGGTCATGCGCCCGGCGAACTCCTCGAGGAGCTCGACCCGGCGTTTGTGGGCCTCCTTGGGCGTCTCCCCCTCGGGGCCCGGCTCGATGAGCCCGACGATCAGGCGCAAGGTGGCGATCCCCTTCTGCAGGCCGGTGTGCTTGGGATCGACCTGCAGTTGGAGCAGATCGATGAAGCCGCGCAGCACCACCGCGTGCTCCTGGGAGAAGATCGCCAGGATGATCTTGCGCAGGATCAAGAGCCGACGGACATCGGCCTCGTCACGGACCTTGAGGCGTCCGAGGCCGGCGGCCAGCTGGTCCTCGCGCTTTTTCGCGAACTCGGCGAGCTTCTGCTGCAGCTTCTTCGAGCCCGTCAACGCGGGGTCCGGAGAGATGCGGAGCTCGTCGAGCCACTTCAACAGTTCCTCGATCTTCTCGTCGACCTGGTCCGGGGCGGCCTCGAGCTCGACGAGGCGCCGGCGCAGCGTGCAGCCGTCGTCGACGACCACCTCGCCTTTCACCTTGCGGGGCTTCAACTGCTCCTGGATCTCCTGGATCAGGGGCAGGTTCTCGAGGACCAGCTCCCGTTTGCGCTGCTTCTCGACCGGGCCCGGCTTCGGCGCCGGATCCTCGGGCGCCGCGGGCGCGTCCACGACCTGCTCCCGGCCGCACGCGTCGGCCGCCAGCCGTTTCCCGTCGACCATGAAATCGATGAGCAGCGAGAATGTCGCCGGGATGACGCGCATGGGATCGGGGGTCCCCGCGAGCACCCGGAACTCGTTGAGCCACTTCTGCGCCTTGGGCGAGGTCAGGCGCCCGACGTACTTCGACAAGTCGCGCCACAACTCCATCTCCAGCAGGTACTGCGGGTGGGTCTTCACGAACTCGGTGTACGAGAACCGCAACGCCGTCATGCGCTGGCGGCGTCGCTCCTCGCACTCGGCGGCCGTCCCGTCGCACCGGACCGGCCACTTCTGCTGGACCAGCGCCTCCCCCCACGCGAGCATCTTCAGGAACTCCTTCTGGTGGCGGGGATCGGTCTTGCGCGGCTCGGCCAGGTCTCGGAACACCGACCACTGCAGCACGTCCGAGCCGTTGCCGGACACCTCGAGGGAGGCCAGCATGAGGGTGGTCCCCACCATCAGCACCGCCTTCAGGTCGCTCTCGTCGTCCATCATCGCGAGCGACTGCCGCAGGGCGTTCCACACCCCGTGCAGGTCCTCCCGCCGGGGGGTCCGGCGCGCGACCGCGTAGTCGGCCAGCAGCGCGGCTATGACCTTTAGGGTCGGCCGGAACTCGAGCGGGATCGCGGACAGGTGCCGCGACGTCAAATACTCGATGGCGTCGGTCAGGACGGCGTCGCGGATCACCGCGGGATCCTGCACCAGGTCCAGCAGCGGTTCGTCGCGGAGCTTGCCGCACAGGTGGTTCATCATGCCGAACCGGGTGATCAGCGCGCATCGCGAGACGATCTGCTCCTGGGCCAGGTCCAGGGCGAGCTTCTTCGCCCGGGACACGGCCATGTCCGCGATGGCGGTGAACACCTTGTCGACCATCACGCCGGTGCCCACGCCCACCGTGCCCAGGCCCAGGGGCGTCAACGTCCCACCACCCTCGTTCTTGCTGCGCTGCTTCAGGGCCGCCTCCTTGCGCGCGTCCCTGCGGTAGTAGAGCCCGGCGCGCACCAGGGAGCCGTCGGCACCGAAGGTGACCTCGAGGTAGGGGGCGCCGTCGGGGATGAACCCCTCGTCCGGGGAGCACACGCCCGGAACCGTACCACTGCCCGCAGGGATCGTCCGGTCGGAGAACTCCGGCTGGTAGGCGCAGAAAAACTTGCTCTCCTGGGCCCGGACGGGCGTCGCGCCGAGCAGCAAGAGAAGACCTGCAAATACTGAGGAACACGCGTGGATTCGGCTCATTTCGGGGTCTCCTTGGGGACGAACAGGAACTGCCCCACTTCGTCTCCGGTGGGGACGAGACGGACGTATTGCGGAGTGGTCGAACGGCAGGCCCGCGCGGCCTCGGAGGCGTCGTCCTCCTCGGTGGGGCACTTGCGCCTGACGTTTTCTTTCAGGTATATGGCGAGCTCCTCATCGGTGACGATGCCGTCCTTCTGACCCTTTTCGTCGGCCCGATCCGCCGCCAGCTCCGGACCGACGCCCTCGAGCAGGGTGGCCATCAGCACCGAGCTCCCACGGATCTCCGAGGCCTGCTGCTTGTCCGAGGAGGCCGTCAAGATGACCCGGGCCTCTTTCCCCCACTTCTCGTAGAGGTTTGCCGAAGGCTTCTCGCCCGATCTCTGGGTGATCGTGGCCCCGCTGAAGCAACTGTCGACCACCAACAATCGGTGGCTGTTGTTCAGGTGACGCTTGAACAGCCGCTCCAGTTCGCCCATCTCGTACCCGGTCGAGTTGGGGTTTTCGGGATCGAAGCCGCTGAAGATCAGGTACCCCAGTTGTTCCTTGTTCCCCGGAAACACATCCCCATGACCCGCGAAGTAAAACAGGAACCGGGAGCGGGTCTGGCCCCGTTTGCGCATCACCTCCGACAGACGGGTCACCGTCTTCGTGAAGTTGGCGAAGGTGGGTTCGGGGATCTGGCGGCCCGAGAGCGCGGACAACTGCGCCGCGTCGAGCACGTCCCGGGTGTTGTCGGCCAGGACGTGGATGTTCTGGAGGGGGTACTCGTACCGCTCCACCAAAACCCGGAGCAGCCGGCCCACGTCCTTGCAGGTGGCCGGCAGCTCGACGTAGTCCGAGCCCTGGGCCTCGCTCACGCACATCAGCAGGGCGTGACTGTCGAACGTCTTGTACTGCTCGACGACCTGCTGGCGCTGATCGGGGGTGATGCGCCTGCCGCGGGAGATCACTGGCCCGGGCTCCGGAACCGTACCTGTTCCGCCGCCGGCACTGCCGCCGGCACTGCCGCCTCCACCGCCGGAGCGCCCCGGGCGCAGCCAGACGCCGGCCAGCACCCCTGCCACGAGCAGGACTCCGGCCACGCCGGCGGCCATCAACCGGTGCGAGGAGCCGGCGCGGGCGCCGACCGGACGGGCGGCGGTCCAGCGGGTCAGCACCTGGATCACGCGCTCCTGGGGGAGCCGGGTCCCGGCGTCGGGGGCGCCGATGAGGCTGTGCTGGAAGCGGGCGCCGTCGAACCAGGGACCGGCGCCGGCGTCGGCCGCGCGCTCGTCGGCCGTGAGCCGCTCGGCCAATGGCTGCAGATTCAGGTTCTGCGCCGGATCGGTGCTGATCACCCACTTGCCGTCACCCCAGGAGACCGCCAGGAGGACGGCGTACTCCTCGGGCCGGTCCGCGGAGTGGGAGCGGCTCCAGAATTTGAACAGGCGGCTCCTGGGCCGGTCGAGCACCAGAATGGGCACGTCCCGCGGTCCGCCGGGGATCGAACCCCGCAAACGCCGACCGCGGGTGAGATCGCTGTGATAGACCTCGCGGTCGGCGGCCAACATCGCCCGCTCCCGCGCGAACTCGGCGCCGTCGAACAACTCCTCCTTGAACGGATCCGCGCCCCGCCCGGCCGCCTGCCAGACGACCTCGGCGATGCGCGCCCAGCGGGCCAGGAAGCGGTCCCGCGTGGGCCCGTCGGTCAGATCCGGGCAGTCCGAGCGCAGCGCGCAGTACAGGCCATGCAGGCTCTTCGCGAACGGCACCCCGTCCGCCCGGAACCCGTCCCGCACGAGGGCGGTGTACTGCGCAAAGGCGTCGAGCCCGGCCGGCGGCGCTTCGCCGGCCGCCGCGCGGCGCAGGAGCTCGGCCGCGAGGAGATCGTCCAGGGTGGGATCGGACGACAGGTAGATCACCCGGAGCGGGTCGAGCGGCCGTGCGCGCACCCGGCGCAACTGATCCTCGGCCAGGGCGGCCCGGCTGTCCTTGGACGGTTGCAGCAGCACCTCGTCGGCGGCCGGTGAAAGACCATCCCGCTTCGCCATCGGGATGAACTGGAAGGTGGGAGAGTCGGGCATGGGTCGTGATTTTCCGAAATGGTGAAAGAGAATACGGCGACCGATATTGCCATATTCACGTTGAAACCGTAACAGGATTTTTCAGAACTCCGAAGGACGACCGGGCCTCGTCAGGCCAGGGCGAGGCCCTCGTGGGTCAGATCGGGGAGGACCTCGTGGGGGAACGACAGGTGGGGGGAGACGAGGGGGGCGGCGCCGCCGGTGAGCAGGATCCGCGGCGGCGTGGGCGAGGCGGCCAGAAGGCGGCCTGTGATCCCCTCGAGCTGGCCCAGGAAGCCGAACCAAAGCCCGGCGCGCAGGCAGGCGGGGGTGTCGCGGCCCAGCACGACCTCGGTGGGCTCGGGCGACACGTACGGCAACGCGGTGCAAGACGGCAGCGCGTGGGAGAGCGTCTCCAGGCCCGGGGCGATGACGCCGCCGAGGAACACGCCCGGGGGTACCACCAGATCATAGGTCACGGCGGTGCCCGGATCCACGACCAGGCAGGCGGTGCCGAAGCGGCGCCAGGCGGCGGCGCAGTTGAGCAGGCGGTCGATGCCCACGCGCTCCGGGGCGGGGACGTCCACGCGCAGCGGGAGGTCGGCGTGGGTGAGGAAGCGGGCCGGGTGTCCCGCGTCGATACACCAGCGCGAGAGCACGGGGACCGCGGCTGCCACCACGCAGCCCACGTGGATCGGAGCGGCTTCGGCGGCACCCAGCGCGGCGACAAAAGCGGCGCGCACCGCGGGATCGTCGTCGAGCACTCCGCGGGTGGGCCAGGCGCCGAGCCGGGTCACCGCGAGGCCTCCACCGTCCACGCCATCAGCCGTGACGCGCGGTTCCACGCGGGCCAGGCTCACATTGGTGTTGCCGACGTTGACGGTGAAGACGGGGGGGGTCATGCGGGATCGGTTTCGCCGGGAATGGTTCCGTCCCCGGAACCGAAAGCGGAAAGGTCTTCCTTTCCGCCATTTTCCAGGGCCAGCGCCAAAAACCCGACGGTGCGGTCGGGGTAGCCCAGCTCCAGGGCGTACACGCCGGGCCCGGGCAGCTCGAAATGAAAGGCGCCGCCGGAGGGGGGTACCGAGTCGACCAGCGCGCCGTCCTTCTTCAGTTCCACGCGGGAGGGCACGGCCGCGGGCGCCGGGAAGCTCAGATCCAGGCGCGCGCCGCCGCGCAGATCCGGCGCCAGCTCGAGGTGGGCGCCGGACGCGGTGACGGTGCGCACGCCCGCCGGAGCCTCGCCCGGGCCGCGCACGCCGGCCACCGCGGCGGGCTGCCACGTCAGGCTGGACATGACCACCTGCACCTGCTTCTGCACCCAGCACACCAGCACGTCGAAGGGCGACGGCGAGGCCGCCTGCTCCTTCCAGTCATAGGTCTCCCACTCGGCCACGGTGTCCACGAACTCGCGCCAGTCGGCGCCAAGGTCCGCCGGGATCTCCTGCCGGCCGGTGGCCATGGACACGAGCTCCTCCAGGGTCGGCCGCGGGCCTTCGCCGCGCCGGGCCGCGTACACGCGCCGGAGGATCGTATCCCAGTCTCGTTGTGTCCCGCTCATGTCGAACTCTCCTGTTCCGTTGGCCCCGATCCCGCCGGGGTCAACGCGATATACGCTCCGGGCCGGTGTTTCCTTCCACCGGCGGGCGATTTTCCACCGCCGGGCGTCACCTCTTCAGGCGCACCGTACTCAACTCGGCCACCGCGTCCATCAACTTGTGGATGATCTTGTTCTTCTTGCTGTACACGGTGTTGATGTTGAGCCCCAGACGCGCGCCCAGCTCCTCGGGGGGCAACTGGGCGTCGTAAGCCAGCTCCAGAAATTCCCGGTCCCCGGGCGAGAGCGTGGCGATGGCCGCCAGCAGCAGGCGGCTCTCCTCCTCGCGCTCCACCTCCTCGACCGGGCTCGCGAACGTGGAGCGCGCCGGCGCCACCTTGCGCTCCGTGTCGTCGAAGGACACGGTGGGGCGCGCGTTCTTGCGGATGTGGTCCACCGTCGCGTTCGTCGTGATGATGCCCACCCACGTGCTCAGCCGGTAGCCGCGGGCGGGGTCGAACATGCGTAATTTTTTATAGTCGTCCTGAAGGAATCCCAGGAAGACCGTGCTGATCAGGTCGTCGATCTCGTCCTCGGTGAAGTCGAAGGACCACTTGAAAAAAACCTTTCGGACGCACGAGGCGACGAGGCGCTGATAGCGCCGGTAGAACTCGGAGAAGGCCGACGACTCGCCGCGCAGCAGGCGCTCGAGCAGGGCCAGTTCTTCGAGCCGCAACAAGTCGGTTTGCGTCATGGGACCTCCGTTGCAAGAATCTGCAACTGTTTCAGGTGCGGGCTACTCGCCCTCCTCCTCGGGGGTGCAGAACTCGAGGCGGTTGTCCGAGGTGAACAGCCCCACGGCGTCCATCCCGACGAGGAGCGCGGCGGAGCCCACGTAATCGATCTGGAACAGCGAACTGGTGTACACCACCCGCTTGCTGGAGAGCTGGATCCCCACCACCTCGGCGTTGATGCTGTCGGCGAGCTTGACCAGGGCGGTGCCCGGGCGCACGGGATCGTCGGCGAAGTCGCGCACGTGGAGGCGCGGCACCTCGCCCAGGGTGATGTAGACGCGGCCCAGGGTGTCCACCACCGGCTCGGAGATGGCCATCACGGCGAGCTCCCGGTCCGGGGTGAGGTTGGTGGGGGGCGTCACGCGCAGCAGGGTGGCGCCGGTGGCGACGTCGAGGGCGACCACCGACGCCTGCCGGGTGCCGTAGACGACCATGTTGCGATACACGGCCAGGCTGGTGGCCAGCTCGGCGTCCCGCTGGGTCCACACCTTGCGCCCGGTCTTGAGGTCCACGGCCACCAGGTTGGGGCCGGCCTTGGTCGGCGCGTACGCGGCGACCACGCGCGCGGCGGCGGGATCGCCCACCAGCGCCAGGGGAGCGCCGGTGCCGGCCTGCACCGTCCACAGGCGGCGGGTCTTGCCGGCGGACAGATCGGCCACGGCGTACGCGTGGAGGCCGCCGACGGCGTCGGGGACCACCACCGTCTGCGTGTGGAGCACGGCCATGGGCGGGTAGCGCCGCTGGTGGTACGCGCCCGGCAGCGCCAGCTCGTGGATGGTCTTGCCGGTCTGCGGCGAGACGGCCCGCAGCACCGCGCTGACGCGGTCACCCACCCGGGCGTTGGCGTGAAGCAACGGCGTCTTCACGTTGCCGTGGAGGATGACCAGGCGGTCCGACACCAACAGCGGCGGGTTCCAGAACGACGGCTTGCCGTACACCGTGCGCCACAGGATCGCGCCCGTGCTCGAACGCACCGAGTGCTCGGTGTGATTCACCAGGAAGTAGCGCCCCTCGGGCAGGGCCAGGGCGTGGGAGGCCGGAAAACGGGCATTGGCGAAGCGGTTGCGCAGCTGAGATCGGAAGAGCACACGTCTGAACTCCAGTCACCGAATACGATC
>CALKWH010000393.1 GCA_938004375.1 uncultured Pseudomonadota bacterium | reverse complement strand
TGGCCGCGCCGATGCACGACATCGGCAAGATCGGCATCCCCGACCGCATCCTGCTCAAGCCGGACCCCCTCACGGCCGAGGAGTTCACCCGGATCCAGGAGCACACGAACATCGGCTATAACATCCTCAAGCACAGCGGGCGCGACATCATGCAGTCCGCGGCCATCATCGCGCTGCAGCACCACGAGAAGTGGGACGGTTCGGGTTATCCCCAGCACCTGAGCGGGAGCCAGATCCACTTGTTTGCGCGCATTACGGCGATCTCCGACGTCCTCGACGCCCTGCTGCATCCGCGCCCCTACAAGCACGCCTGGTCCCAGGAGGAGGTCCGCACCTACCTCGAGGAGCAGAGCGGCGTCCAGTTCGATCCCGGGCTCGTCGACCTGCTGCTAGCCCACTTCGACGAGTTCCTGGCGATCATCGCGAGCCACCCCTCGCCGGAGTGCTAGGAAGCACGGACCACCACGGACGCGGCGAGAACACGGACGAACATGGACGGTCACCGACGGTCACGGACCACGGACCGCCGCACGGCGACCGAAGACGGTCGGGCGACCGAAGACGGTCGGGCGACCGAAGACGGTCGCATAGCCGAATCGCAGCGCGATTCCGCACGGACACGGAAGCACGGCCCCGGCAATTTCATTGTCCCTCCGTGTTTTCGCGGCGTCCGTGTTCGTCCATGTCCGTCCGTGTCTCTTGTCCGTGGTCAGTGGCCGCTCTGGTCAGTGGCCGCTTGGCTCGAACGGAGGACCGATCGCCGCGGTCACAGCATGCTGCTGGTTTCCTGGTAGTACAGACTCAGAGTCTCTAGTTCGAGGGCCAGGATGGGGTTCTTGCGCAGTGCGCGGCCGCCCGGGCCGATCAGTTCCTCGATGATCTCCACGACCAGGCGGGTCTTCTCCCGCTCCAGGCCCTGCTTGCGCTCGAGCAGAGAGCCGGCCTGCAGGGCGCGCTGCTGACGCGCGTCCTCGAGCTCGGCCTGGAGCTCGGAGTAGCGCTTCTCGAGTTCGGTGATCTGAAAGGTCAGTTCGGACAGGATCTCCTTCACCGAGGCGCACTCGGCGTAGATGCCCAGGCCGGGGAAGTTGGTGACCAGCTCGAGGACGCTGCAGTCATGGTGCCGTGCGAGGTACTTCTCGAGCACCTCGCGGTCATAGGACAGATCCTGCACCGCCTGACGCAGTTGGCCGGAGCGCGCGCGCAGCTGGAGCTCGCGGGACGAGAAGTCCTGGAGCAGCCCCTGCTCCTCGGTCCCCAGCCGGGCAAGCTCGTCCGCCATGGTCGCAGCGCTGGCCATGCGCGGACCCAGGCCTGGCGGGAAGCACTGCCAGGTGCGCAGCAGCCCGACGACGTGGGAGAGGCGCTCCCAGAGCCAGTTCTGGACCATGCAGCGCAACTCCTCGGGGGAGAGTCCGGCCGCGGGGTCCACCGCCAGCAGTTGGGAGGTGGGCATCCGTCGGGCCACGTCGGCCGGCGAGCCGAGCTTGCGGTGGGCCAGCAGCGTCTGGACCTCGCGCAGCCGGGTCACCAGGGCGGCGCCGTCCTGGATGCGCGCCCCCGCCAGGGTTTCGAGGCAGGACAGGATCACCTGGTCGATCTCGGGCGGGACGTCGTTCCGGGGCGCGCGGACCGAGGGCGGGTCGGGCCGGCGGTTCTTCTGGGCCAGCACGTATTCGACCAGGCTCGTGCCGGAGAAAGGGGGGTCCCCGGTCAGCGCCTCGTAGGCCACGGAGCCGAAGGAATAGATGTCGGTGGCGCAGGTGAGGGGCTCCCCCATACACTGCTCGAGGGACATGTACTGCGGAGTGCCGAAGACCTCGCCGGGGAGCGTGATGCGGTCGTCCTCGGCTTCGACCATCTTGGCCAGGCCGAAGTCCAGGATCTTCACGACGTCGCCGGTATTTCCGGATTCGAGCCGCTCTCCTTGCACGATGACGATGTTGTCGGGCTTCAGGTCCCGGTGCATGATCCCCATGGCGTGGGCGGCGGCCAGCGCGTCGGCGATCTGTACGAAGATGGGGAGCGCCCGCTCGATGGGCAGGGTTCCGACCTCGTCGTACAACTGGAAGAGGTCCTTGCCTTGGATGTACTCCATGATCAGGAAGAGCCGGCCGTCCTCGAGCTGGCCCGTGTCGTAGATGCCCACGACGTTGGGGTGCTGCACCTTGGAGGTGGCGCGGGCCTCCCGACGGAAGCGGGCGGCCATCCGCTGGTCCTTGGCATGCTGTACCTTGAGCAACTTGATCGCGACCCGGTTGCCCAGCAGCTCGTGTCGCCCCAGGTACACCTCGCCCATCCCGCCGGTGCCCAACAGTTTTTCCACACGGAAGCGGCCACCGATGAGTTGGCCGAGCAGCCCGGGCTTCGCGGTGGGCCCCATGGGATCAGAAATCCCACCCGAACTGGATCGAATAGGACTGCTGCAGCACGCTCTTGTCCTTGATGCTCTGGGTGCGCCCGGAGATGGGATCGAGGAGCTGGTCCTTGGAGGCCCCCTTGAGGGTGAACACCCCCTCGAGAGTGATGGCCATCTTGTAATAGATGAAGCGGGCGCCGAAGAAGATCCGGTGGCGCGCGATCATGTCCTGGTCGTCGAAGACGATGTTGTTGTTGCAGTCGGCGTCGGTGCAGGAGGTCCCCGGCCCGAAGTCGGTGTTGCCGTCGGGGTTGAGCGCGTCGATCCCCGGCGTGGTGTCGATGACCTTGCTGTCACTGATGATCATTAAATAATTGTATCCGAGATAGGGCGTCACGTTGAGCGTCGAGGCGATACCGAAGGCGTGGGACAGGCTCACGTCCACGCTGGCGATGGTCAGGTCGACTTCGCGCGAGCCCATGACGCGGGAGCCGTGGCCGCGCACGGCGATGGCCGGGATCGGCAGATCGAAGTAGCCCTCGTTGATGGAGAACTTGGCCATGACGTGGGGGGCATACATATGGCTGTCGGTCAGGTACTTCAGGCCGCCGCCGATCTCGAAGCCGGGCAGGGGGAACCACATGCCCCGGCGCACCTCCACGCCCAGGGTTTGCACGAAGCCGGCGGCGGTCCCGTCGACGCCGTTCTTCCAATAGTCGGCGGTCCCGTTGATGGTCGTGATGCCGTAGTTCACGCCCAGCGCCATGCCCATGTAGCCGAGGGTCTCGGCCGGGGCGAGGAAACTGGGTCCGAAGGCAACGCCCATCTCGGACACGAGGTTGCGGTATGCCGTGGTGCGGTCGGCGAGGGCGGCGAAGGCGTCGGTGTTCTCGTAGGCGTTGTGCAGCTTGGCCAGGTCGAAGTCGTACCGGTAGTCACCGGCCCGGGCGAGGCCGGGGGCGGCCAGGAGACAAAGCAACAGGACGGAAAAGAATGTGGTTTTCATGGGGTTCCTCGATGCCACAACTGTGGGGAGGCTAGCAGACGGGGCCGGATCTGGCAAGGGAAACGTTCACAATATTGGCCACAAGAGCAGGGCCATTCCTGCGAGGGCCTGGGCGAGTCCCACGAGGAGGGCGGGCGTCTGGCGCAGGGTCTTGAGACCGTAGGGGAGGAAGCGGAACATCACGCCGAGCAGGCCGTGCACGGTGATGGCCATGCCCACCACGGCGACGATCCAGGAGATCCAGCCCTTATCCGAGAAGCTCGGGATGGTGAAGGCCATGACCACCAGGACCAGGGCCATGATGCCGTAGGCCATGATGAAGGAGCTGCGGATGGGCTTCTGGACGCGGATGGTGCCGGTCTCGTGGGTGGGCGTCTGGCAGTGCTGACAGCGGATGGTGAAGTTGTGGACCGTCTGGCCGCACCGGGGGCACTTCTTGTATTGCTCGGCCAGCGGTCCCAGCTCTCCGGCGGCATAATAGCAGGACGCGCACCAGGCGTTCCCCGCGAACGAGTGGAGCTCGTCGCCGGTGATGGGCTTCTGGCATTTGAAACAGGTCTGTTCCGCGTGGGAATCGGCCATGGGGAGTCCTCCTCAAGCGCGATAAAGTGCCACCGGGCGCGTCTTTCTTCAAGTCAAAACCGACATCGGGCCTCCGGCGGGGCTGAAACGGATGGGGGCGGGTCACTTCGTGACGGGCGGCGAGGCGGGCGCGGGCGCGCCGGGGACCTGCACCAGCTCCACTCCCAGGCGGGGCGCCCAATCGAGAATCTTGGGTTCGCGGTAGAATTCGCCGTAGCAGATGCGCTTCACGCCGGAGTTGACGAGCATCTTGAAGCAGCTCCAGCAGGGGGAGGCGGTGACGTAGATCGTCGAGCCCTCCATGGGAATGCCGTGGCGGGCCGCGTGGATGATCGCGTTGGCCTCGGCGTGGATGGTGGCGACGCAGTGGTCGTTCTCGATCATGCAGCCCACGTCGGTGCAGTGCGGGGCCCCGCTCATGCTGCCGTTGTAGCCGGTGCTCAGGATGGCGTGGTTCTTCACGATGACCGCGCCGACGGCCTTCCGGGGACAGGTGCTGCGCGAAGCGACCATGGCGGCGATGTTCATGAAATAGTGATCCCAGGAGATCCGGTCGGTATTTTTCATGTAATTTCTCCTCACGTAGATCGGAAGAGCACACGTCTGAACTCCAGTCACCGAATACGATCT
>CALKWH010000392.1 GCA_938004375.1 uncultured Pseudomonadota bacterium | reverse complement strand
CCACCGAGATCTACACTCTTTCCCTACACGACGCTCTTCCGATCTGTTCATCTGCGCAGGCCCGCTGGGGCGGCGACACACCCCGGAGCGCGCCGTCGAGGCGGTGTCCCGGCTGCGCGCCGGCGGGATCGACAACCTCAACCTCGACCTCATGTTCGCGCTCCCGGGCCAGGGTCCGGACGAGCTGGCCGCCGACCTCGCGCACCTCACCGCCCTGGCGCCCGAGCACGTCTCCTGCTATGGGCTCACCCTCGCGCCCGGGACGCCCCTGGCCGCGGACCACGCAGCCGGCCGCTGGACCTTCCCCGACGACGAGACCTGGCTCGCCCTGGACAGGCTGGTGGCCGATCGCCTGACGGCCGCCGGCTACCGGCGCTACGAGATCTCGAACTGGGCCCGTCCCGGGCGGGAGTGCCGCCACAACCTGCGCATCTGGGAGGGGGCGGATTACCTGGGCGTGGGCCCGGCCGCCGTCTCCCGTTGGGGCGCCTGGCGCTGGACCGAGCCCGCGGATCCGACGGAATACGTGCGCCGCGCGGACGGTTGCGCGTGGCCACGGGAAGGCCCGCCGCCCTGGGCCACCTCATCCGAGACGGTTGACGCAGCCGGCGCAGATATTGAAACCCTGCTCACCGGAACCCGGCTCACGGCCGGCTTTTTACTCTCCCGTCTGCGGGGCCGACTAGACGAGGCGTGCATTTGTGACTTGCGCGACAAGGGTCTTCTGTGGCAAACCGGGGGGCGTGTCGGCCTGACCCGGGAAGGGCTGCCAGTCGCGGACTCGATCCTGTCGCGGCTGGTCGCCGCCTGGCTCGGCCCCGAAGAAAGTTAGAGGTATTGGATGGTCCGGTTCACGGCTCTCTGCTGGGTAATCTTCCTCGCCGGCTGCACCGTCTCCGGCGGCGGCACGATCCCGTCCCGCGCGCTCAAGGATCCCCGGCTGCTGTACGAGTTCGGTGAGCGCCGGCTCAAGAAGGACTATCCCGAGGACGCCCGCACCGTGTTCCAGAAGGTGCGCAGCCTGTATCCGCTGTCCCAGTACGCACTGATGGCCGAGCTCGCCATCGCCGACACCCACCGCAAAGAGGGCAACTTCATCACCGCCGCCACCGCCTACCGCGACTTCGAGAAGGATCACCCGACCCACGAAGCGGTGACCTCGGGGCTCACCACCTGGTGGATCGGCTACTGCAACTTCCGCCTGGGACCCGGAGATTTCATCCTGTTCCCCCCCGCCGAGCAGCGCGATCTGATGCACACGCGCGCGGCGTACATGATCTTCCAGATGTTCCTGGCCCGCTACCCGAACAGCCCCCACCTGGACCGCGTCAAGAAATATTACGCCCGCAGCCGGGAGATGCTGGTGAAACACGAGTTCTACGCCGCGAACTTCTACGCGAAGAAGAAAAAGACCAAGGGCGTGCGAGCCCGCATGGAGTTCATCCTGACCGAGTTCCCCGACTCTCCGCGCGTTCCCGAGGCGGCCGTCATCCTTTCAAGGGCCTATATCAAACTCGGTGAGTCCCAGAAAGCGGTTGATCTCTGTCAAAAGATCATTGTACATTATCCGAAACGTCCGCAGGCAGCCGAAGCCGCGCGCATCCTGGCCCAGGCCAGGCAGAAGCTGGCCTCCGGGAAAGAGGCGCCCCGTTGAGGGGGCCTTCGTCAGGCAAGGAGTCGATCCGGTGAGTGAAGACATTCGAAAAATCGTGGCCCAGGGCCGTGACGCCTACACCAACGGCGAATACGACAAGGCGCTCGAGCTGCTGCTCAAGGCCCTCGAACTGAAGGATGGGATGGCCGACGTCCACAACATGCTGGGGGTGATCTATCATCACCGCGGCGAGATGGACACGGCCCAGCAGCACTTCGAGAAGGCGCTGATCATCAACCCGGGTTACACCGACGCGGCCCTCAACCTGTCGGTCACCTACAACGATCTGGGCAAGTACGACGAGGCCCGCAAGGTCTACTCCCGCGCGCTCACCCATTCGATGAACCAGCCCTCGTCGCTCGACCCCTTCGTGCGCGGCAAGCTCGCCAACATGCACGCGGATCTGGCCTCGGCCTACAAGGAAATCCAGATGTTCGAGGACGCCGCCCGCGAGCTGCGCCAGGCTCTGGCGCTGGCTCCGACGTTCATCGACCTGCGCACGCGGCTGGCCGAGGTACTGCGCGAGATGGGCAAGCTCGACGACTCCCTCGTCGAGCTCGAGCTGGTGACCAACCAGAACCCCAAGTACGTCCCCGCGATCATCCAGAAGGGCGTCATCGCCTTCTCCCGCGGTCAGATGATGAACGCCCGGCATTACTTCGAGTCGGTGCTCCAATTGGACCCGGCCAACCGCTCGTGCAACCTGTACTTGATCATGATCGACCGGGTCGTCCAGAACCAGGACCACACCGAGCCTCTGCCCCAGGTCGACCCGGGTGAACTCCCCGCCGAAGCCGGCTCGCCCTCCTCCGATCCCTCCGATGAACCCCTGTGACGCGATCCTGCGTTCAATGTTGCAGCAGGCGTTCCTGCTGCAACAGCAGGCGTCCCTGCTGCAACAGCAGACGTCCCCCGAGGCCGTCGACGTCGGCGGCGCCGCCTGGCGCCTGCTGCTGATCCTGCTCGTCCTGGTCGGCCTGCTGTTCGTGGTCGCCCGTTACGGGCGCGGGTGGCTGGCCCGTTTCGCCCGCACACCCCCCGGGGAGCTCACGGTGCGCGCGGTGTGTCCCCTGGAGCCGCGTCGGACCCTGTACCTGGTGCGGCTGCGTGACCGCGAGTACCTAATCGCCGCCTCCGAGGCCGGCCTGAGCCTGGTGCGGGAGCTCGCGGCGCCGACCGTGCAAGGCGACGCGGCCAGGCCGGGCGCCAGCGCCGGGACGGACGACCGCCAGGCGACGGAGACGGCCGCGACCACCCCCGGGGACGGCCCATGAGCGACCTGCTGTCCCAGACCCAGGGCAGCACCTTCCTCGCGCTGCTGTCCGTCCTGGGGGTCCTCTCCTTCGCCCTGCTCTTCGTCACGTCCTACGTCAAGATCGCCGTGGTGTTCGGCCTGCTCCGCTCGGCCCTGGGCACTCCCCAACTGCCGCCGACGATGGTGCTCACAGGGCTGGCGATGGTCCTCTCGATCGCGATCATGACCCCTGTGTTCACCCGGGCCTGGACGGCCGCGGCGCCCCAGGCGGCGGTCTTCGCCGACGTCGACCGCCCCGAGGACGAGCGCGCCCGGGCGCTGGCCGCCGCCGTGCAGAAGGGCGCCGAGCCGATGCGGGACTTCCTGAAGCGGCACGCCCACCCGGCCCAGCGCGATGGCTTCACCCACGTCACCCAGCGCCTGAACCCCGAGATGACCGTGGCGCGGGACGACTACCTCGTGCTGATCCCCGCGTTCCTCATCTCCGAGATCACCGAGGCCTTCCAGATCGGCTTTCTCCTGTTCCTGCCGTTCCTGATCCTGGATCTGCTCACGGCCAACGTGCTCATGGCCCTGGGCATGCACATGGTGTCCCCCACCGCGGTCTCCCTGCCGCTCAAACTCCTGCTCTTCGTCGCCGTGGACGGCTTCTGGCTCCTCTCCTCGGCGTTGATGCTCTCGTACGCGTGACGCCATGTCCGCCGACGCGCTGCTCTACCTGCTCCAGAAGGCCCTGCTGCTCACGCTGCTGCTGTCGGCCTTCCCCCTGCTGGTGTCGCTCCTGACCGGGCTCCTGCTGGCGCTTCTGCAGAGCGTCACCTCCCTGCAGGAGAGCACCCTGTCGTTCGCGCCCAAGATGCTGGCCGTGGGGCTGTGCCTGCTGTTGCTCGGCCCCATGATGGCCCGGGAGCTGGCCGACTTCACCCGGCTGCTCTTCTTTTACGTCCAGCGGATCTCGTAGACATGGACGCCCTGTGGGACCTGGCCTCCCCCTACCAGGCGATCTTCTGGCTCACCGCGGCGCGGCTCGCCCCCCTCGCGCCCACGATGTTCCCCCGCGCCGCCGGCCTCCTCCCGCGGTTCGCGCTCGTGGCCGGTGCCACGCTGTATTTCACGATCGCCCAAGGTCCCCGCGCGGTCCCCGACGCCGTCTTCGCCCCCGCCCTGGCGGTCAACTTCCTGATCGGCACCGTGTTGTCCGTCGGTCTGCAGGTGGTGTTCGGGCTGTGGCTGTCCCTGGGCGAGGCCTTCGACGCCCTGCGCGCCGCCAACCCGGCGCCGGTGGAGGTCCCGGGCGCCCAGATCGAGGCGTCGCCCACTGCCGCGCTGTTCGCCCTGCTGGGCATCGTATACTTCCTCTCGGTCTCGGGGCCGGCCCAGGTCGCCCTCGCGCTGGGACACCAACTGCGGCACCTGCCCCCCGAGGCGCCCTGGGCGTTCTTCGGAAACGCGGGCTGGCTCGGGGGCACCCTGCGCCTGGTGGCCGTGCTCTTCTCCACCGTGGCGCTCGTCACCCTGCCCGTGATCTTCGTGCTGCTGTTCCTGGAGCTCACCGTGGGCTTCGTGGGCGTGTGGCTGCCCCAGACGCCGGCGCACTTCCTCATGATGCCCGTGCGCGCCCTGGCGGTGCTATTATTGCTTCTCGCTCTTATCCCCCTCGTTCTGGACCGGATCGGGGCCGCCACCCTCCAAATGGTCCAAAACATCATGCTTCTGTCATGATGCAATCCTATTGTACAACAAGCACTTAATGCCTTTTATCACGGCTTTGTCAGAATTTGTTTGCTTTGTCGGAGTTCGTCGGTATCCTGTGACTGGAATGGCAAACGTTTAGATTTGTCTTTCAGGAGTGTCACGATGCTGCACCTGGGTTTCGACGTCGGTTCCAACTTTTGCAAGTGCGTCATGCTGCGTCAAGACGGCACCATCACCACCGAGATGGTCCCCACCCAGGGCGCCCCCGCGGCCGCGCTGGCCACCCTCGTGGGCCGCCTGTCGCTCCCCGCCGGCGAGGCCGTGCGCGTGGGCCTCACGGGCGTGGGCAAGGAGCTCTTCGGCGATGCCTGGCGCCGGCACTTCCTGTCCGACGTGGCCGCCACCGGCGCGGGCGTGCGCCACGAGAACCCCGCCGTGCGCATGATCTTCGACATGGGGGGCGAGTACTCCCGCGTGATCCAGTTGTCCCCCGACGGCGGCGTCGCCGACTTCTCCATGAACGGGCAGTGCGCCGCGGGCGCGGGCGCGTTCCTCGAGCAGCAGGCGGGCCGGCTCCGTATGGACGTGACCGAGCTGGGGGCGCGGGCGGTGACGGCCCCCCGGGCCGCCGTGATCGCCGGGCGCTGCTCGGTGTTCGCCAAGTCCGACATGATCCACCTGCAGCAGAAGGGCACGCCGGTGGACGAGATGGCCTACGGGCTCTGCCTGGCCCTGGTGCGCACCTTCGTGTCCTCGGTGCTGGCCGGGCGGGAGCCCCAGGCCCCCCTGGCGGTGGTGGGCGGCGGCGCGCGCAACGGCGGCATCGTGCGCGCGTTCCTCGAGGTGTTCTCGTGGACGCCGGAGCAGTTGTGGCTCCCCGCGGATCCGCAGGCCTCCTGCGCGCTGGGCGCGGCGCTTCTGGCCCAGGACGACGTGGTGACCTTCGACGCCCTGCGCGCTGCCGTGGACGGCCTGGCCGACGCCGGCGACACCCGAGGCGCCGACGTGCTGAAGCTGGCGCCCCTTGGCCCCTACCCCGCCTCCGGCGCCGGCGCCCTGACGGACCTGCCCCCGGGCGTCACCGACGCGTTCCTGGGCGTCGACGTCGGTTCCGTGAGCACCAACCTCGTGCTGCTCACCGCCGACGGCCGGCTCCTCGAGAGCCTCTACCTGCCCACCCGCGGCCAGCCCCTGGCGGTGCTGCAGGAGGGCATGGCCACCTTGCGCGAGCGCTTCTCCGGCCGCGTGCGCGTGGCGGGCTGCGCCACCACCGGCTCCGGGCGCCACCTGGCCGCCGCCGTGCTGGGCGCGGACCTGGTGAAGAACGAGATCACCGCCCAGATGACCGCCGCCGTCATGGCCATGCCCGAGGTGGACACCATCTTCGAGATCGGCGGACAGGACAGCAAGTACATCCGCGTCCAGCACGGCCAGATGGCCGACTTCACCATGAACAAGATCTGCGCCGCGGGCACGGGCTCGTTCCTCGAGGAGGAGGCCCAGCGCCTGGGTGTGCGCATCATCGGCGAGTTCTCCGAGCTCGCCGCCCGGGGCGCGTCCCCGGTGGACCTGGGCAGCCAGTGCACGGTGTTCATGGACACCGAGCTGGTCCACGCCCAGCGCCGCGGCGCGAGCCGGGAGGACCTGTGCGCGGGCCTGGCGTACTCGGTCGTGCGCAACTACCTCGAGAAGGTGGTGGGCAACCGCGGCGTGGGTCAGCACATCGTGTTCCAGGGCGGCACGGCGAGCAACCAGGCCGTGGTCTCGGCCTTCGAGAAGGTCCTGGGCCGCCCGGTGCGCGTGCACCCCCACAACCGCGTCTCGGGCGCCATCGGCATGGCCTGGCTCGTGTCCCGCGAGGCCCCGGCGACGACCGCCTTCAAGGGCTTCGACCACGCGTTCTCCCCCGAGGTGAAGACCTTCGAGTGCCCGGCCTGCACCAACCGCTGCTCGGTCTCGCGCTTCACCTTCGGAGACGAAACGACCTTCTTCGGCGACGCCTGCGAGAAGTTCTCGAACCGCAAGAAGACCGCCCGCCACGAGGTGGCCTGCGTGAAGAACTTCGTCGCCGTCCGCGCGGAGCTGCAGGCGGATCTCCTGGGGTCGCTCCCGAAGGCGTCCCCGGCCGCCCGGCGCATCGGCGTCCCCACCACCTCCGTGCTGCGCGAGTGGGCGCCGTTCTTCGCCCACGTGCTCGCCCGCCTCGATCTCGAGCCGGTGCTCGCCGACGAGGAGCACGTGCGCGAGTGGGCCAAGGGCGCCCGCGGCCTGCCGTCGGATCTGTGCATGCCCCTGAAGATGGCCGCCGGCCAGGTGCGCTGGATGCTCGAGCACGCCGGGGTCGACGCCGTGCTCTATCCGTCTGTGCTCGAGCTGCCCAAGCGGCAGGTGCTCAACACGGCGATCCGCAACCTCGGCGAGCACGAGAACAGCCACGCCTGCATCTACACGCAGGAGGCGCCGTTCATGGTCTCCCGGTTGAGCCCGCCGGGCCGCGTCCTGACGCCGCAGGTGCCCATCTCGTTCGAGCCCGCGGCCGTCCACGCCGCCTGCACCGAGCTCGCCCGCGTCCTCGAGGCGGACCTGGGCGCCGTGAAGGCGGCCTGGGCCTCGGCCGAGAGCGTCCACCGCGAGTACGCCGCCCGCCGCGCCTCCATGGGCCGCGGCCTGCTGCGCGCCCAGACGCGTCCCACGCTGGTGCTGCTGGGCAAGCCCTACACCCTGCACGACGCCTACCTCAACATGGGGCTGGCCCGCCAGCTCGAGCGCCTGGGCTTCGACGTCCTGCCCATGGACTTCCTGCCGCTGGACGAGGTCGAGCTCGGCCCCGAGTACGACCGCCTGCCGTGGGGCTACTCCCGCGATCTGGTGCGCGCGGCCACCCTCCTCAAGGGCCACGCCGACGCCTACCCCGTGATCGTGTCGAACTTCGGCTGCGGCCCGGACGGCTTCGCCCAGAAGCACGTCGAGGCCATCCTGCGCGAGCGCCCCAAGCTCCTGCTCGAGTTCGACGAGCTGCGCGGCGAGGCGGGCATGGTCACCCGCATCGAGGCCTTCGCCGACGAGATCGAGGCCCACCGGCGCCGCGAGGGGCACCGCCGCCCCGAGGAGCCCTATCGCTTCGACCGGCCCGTGCGCGTGATCCCGCGGCGGTTCAACCGCGTGTTCGTGCCCTACGTGGGCCCCCACACCGCCGTGATGAACGGCATGCTGCGCAGCCTCGGGGACGTCGAGGTGATCAACCTCGACCCGCCCACCCACGCGATCATGCGCCGGGGCGAGGAGATCACCAACGGCAAGGAGTGCCACCCCTACGCCACCGTGGCCGGCGACATCCTGAACCTGGCCGCCACCCGCGAGCTGCGCGCCACCGACGCGTTCTACATGCCCAGCACGGTCACCCCCTGCCTGCTCTCGCAGTGGGGCGACGGCTATCGCCTGTGGCTCAAGGACCAGGGCATCCCCCTGCAGATCGTGGACGCCATCGGGCACGACCAGTGGGACCTGTACGGCTTCGACGGCCTGCGCCGCATCATGGACGGCTTCTTCGCCGTGGACGCGCTCACCATCCTGCGCCACCGCCTGCGCCCGTACGAGCGCACCCCGGGGCGCGTGGACGCCGTCTACACCCAGGCCCTCACCGACGTCTCGGACGCCCTGGCCGAGAAGAAGAGCCCCATCGGCGCCTTCTCCGCGGCCGTCTCCCGGCTGCGCGCGATCCCCATGGAGCCCATGCGGGACCGCCCGCTGGTGGGCTTCACCGGCGACCTGTACACCCGGCTGTGCGAGCCCGCCAACGACGACTTCGTGCGCCGCCTCGAGGAGGCCGGCTGCGAGGTCTACCACAGCCCGTACATGTTCGGCCTGATCTGGTTCTCGAACTACTACGACGCCTACCGGCAGGCGACGCGCTCCCAGGTGCGCCCCGCCCTCTTCGAGCTGCTGGCCATCTGCGCCACCGCGGGCGCCCGCCGCCCCTTCGAGGAGGTCCTGGGCGAGGACTTCGGCCCCTGGTGCGCCGAGCCGGACTACAACGCGTGCATGGACATGGTCGCCCCCTACATCGGCCGCCAGAGCAACTACCTGGTGGCCTCCACGCTGGCCAAGATGGTCGACTTCGCCCGGCAGGGGGTCGACGGCGTGGTCTCGGTGGTCGCCACCGGCTGCATGGTGGGCTGCGCGGTGAACTCCGCGGTCGAGGCCGTCGCCCGGGACTACCCAGACACCGCCCTTTTACCCCTGGTGCTGGGCGCCGAGCACAACCTGGCCCACGTCCGCCTGGAGACCTTCCTGCACCAGGTGCACCAGCGCCGGGCCCGCCGCACGCCGGTCACCCTCGTCGCCCCCCTCGCCGCCCACCCGTGACAGAACGACCCGAGACGAGTCCGCGGTCCATCTCCAATTCCCGTCCAAATCGAAATCGAAATCGAAATCCAAATCGAGCTCGTCAG
>CALKWH010000391.1 GCA_938004375.1 uncultured Pseudomonadota bacterium | reverse complement strand
CCACCGAGATCTACACTCTTTCCCTACACGACGCTCTTCCGATCTGTCCTCGTTCCCATGTTGTTCCTCGAAGGCTTCATCGGCAAGACGTTCTCGCCCCTGGCCGCCACCCTCCTGTTCGCGTTCTCGTCCTCGGTGGTCGTGGCGGTGGTCCTGATCCCGATGCTCACGCTCTACACGGCCCGGCCTTCGGTCCTGGACCGCGTCGGAGAGCGGATCATCCGTCCATTCCTGTGGATCATGGAGCTCACCCGGGCCGGCGCCCTGGGCCTGCTGCGACTGGCCCTGCGCCAGCGGGTGCTCACCCTCCTGGCCGTCCTGGGCCTGTTCGTGTTCTCCCTGCGCGGCCTGGCGGGCCAGGGCATGGAGATGATGCCCCGCATGGACGGGGGCAACTTCTTCGTGACGGTGCGCACGCCGCCGGGCACCAGCCTCGAGGAGACGATGCGCCGGGTCCGCGAATTCGAGAAGCTCCTGCTCGCCGAACCTTCGGTCGTGAGGGTCTCCGGCCAGGCGGGCTTCGAGGCTGGGATGCGGACGTTCACATCAGGGGGCATCCAGAACGCCACGTCCGGCTTCCTGTCGGTCACGCTGACGGACAGGACCCGGCGGGCCGAGGACCTCTGGACGTTCATGGGGCGCATGCGCGTGGCCTTCGCCAGGATCCCCGGGGTTTCCGAATTCTCGGTGCGCGAACAGGGGAACACGGCGAAGGCGACCACAGCGGCGCCCATCATCGTCCGGCTCTCCGGCGAGGACGCCCGGGTGCTGTACCAGCTCGGGCTGGAGGTCAGAGAGCGCCTCTCCCGTGTGGACGGGATCGTGGAGCCGCGCCTGTCGTGGCACCCGGACGAGGAGCAGCATCGGCTCTCGCTGGACCGGCTGCGGGCCGGGGAGCTGGGGGTGAGCGCGACCGTCCTCGCGGGCACGCTCGGCACCGCCGTGAATGGGGCGCGGGCCGGGGAGTTCACCCGCGACCGGGGGACCCCCGACCCGATCCTGGTGTCGCTGGCATCCTCGGGTGAGCCCACCACCGAAGACCTGCTCGACACGCCGATCCCGGTCCGAGGCGGCGGGACCGTCCCGGCCCGCACCATCGTCACCAGCCTCGCCACGCGGGATCGGGGACTGTACACCCGGGAGGACCTGCGCCCGGTGCTCGAGGTGACGGCGTCCTTCCAGGGGCGGCCGTTGAGCCAGGTCGTGGCCGACGTGAACGCCCGGCTCGCGGACCTGCGCCTGCCTGCCGACTACGAAATGTCGACGGGCGGTGAAAACTCGGACATGAAGGAGGCCCGCGGCCAGCTGGTCGACGCCCTGCTCCTGGCCCTCGTGGGCGTCTACCTGATCCTGGTGGCCCAGCTTCGCTCCTGGCTCTACCCCGTGGTCATCATGTTCAGCATCCCCCTGAGCCTGATCGGCGTCTCGTTCGCCCTCCAGCTCGGGCGCATGCCCATCTCCATGCCGGTGCTCGTCGGTCTGGTCCTCCTCGTGGGCACCGTGGTCAACAACGCCATCCTGCTCCACGAGGTCTACCACCTCCGCCAGAACGAGGGCGTACCGCGGCGCGAGGCCCTGATCGAGGCGGTCGCCTCGCGGTTCCGCCCCATCATGATGACCTCGATCTCCACCGTGGTGGGCATGATCCCCCTGGCCGCCGAATGGGCGCTGGGCGCCGAACGCTTCTCCCCGCTGGCCACGGCGGTGATGGGCGGCCTGAGCGCGTCTACCCTGCTCACGCTGATCTTCATCCCTGTGCTCACCGACATCGTCGACTCCTGGCGGGCGCCGAAGCCACCCGCCATGGGGGAAAAAGGCATTTGACAGGACGCAGGCCTCCCGATATTTTCCCTGCGTATGCATGAAAGGAGTCTGACATGAAGAAACAACTCAACGCAACCGTTTCCTGGGTCGGCAAGGTGGACTGGGAGCTCGCCAAATTCCACGGCGACGAGTACTCCACCCACAAGGGCTCGACCTACAACAGTTACGTCATCGAGGAGGAGAAGGTCGTCCTGATCGACACGGTGTGGAAGCCCTACGCCAAGGAGTTCGTGGACAACCTCGAGGCCGAGGGGCTGCTCGCCCGGCTCGACGCCGTCATCGCGCAGCACGCCGAGATCGACCACTCCGGCGCGCTCCCGGAGCTTTTGCGCCGCCGCCCGGATCTGCCCGTGTACTGCACGGCCAACGGCGTCAAGTCCCTCACCGGGCACTACCACCAGAAGTGGGACTTCCACCCCGTGAAGACTGGAGAGACGTACGACCTGGGCCACGGCAAGCAGTTGGTGTTCGTCGAGGCGCCCATGCTCCACTGGCCCGACAGCATGTTCTCGTACATGACCGGCGACGCCATCCTGTTCTCCAACGACGCCTTCGGCCAGCATCTGGCCACCGAGAAGCTCTACAACGACCTCGTCGATCAGAATGAACTGTGGAACGAGTGCATCAAGTATTACGCGAACATCCTGACGCCGTTCTCGCCGCTGGTGAAGGCCAAGATCGAGCAGGTGCTGTCGCTGAAGCTTCCGGTGAACCTCATCGCCACCAGCCACGGCGTGATCTGGCGCGACGACCCAACCCAGATCGTGCTCAAATACATGGAGTGGTGCCAGGACTACCGGGAAGACCGCGTGACCATCCTGTACGACACCATGTGGGACGGCACCCGGGCGCTGGCGGACACGCTCGCGCGCACCATCTCCGAGGCCTCGCCGTCCACCACCGTGGTCTCCCACTGCCTGTCCAAGTTCGACAAGAACGACGCGATCACCGACGTGTTCCGGTCCAAGGCCGTGCTCATCGGGTCGCCGTGCATCAACAAGGGCATCCTCACGGCGGTCGCGTCCACCCTCGAGGAGATCAAAGGGCTGAAATTCCGCGGCAAGAAGGCCGCCGCCTTCGGCTGCTACGGCTGGTCCGGGGAGATGACCAAGGTCGTCACCGAGCACCTGAAGGCCGCAGGCTTCGACGTGGTCGACGACGGCCTGCGCGCCCTGTGGAACCCCGACGCCGAGGCCCTGGCCGCCGCCGACGCCTGGGGCCGCGCCTTCGCAGGGAAGCTATGACCGCCCGTGCCCTTTACCTCATCGTACCGCTGGCCCTGCTGCTGGCCGCCGCGCCCGCGACGGCCGCCAAGTTGCACTGCCCGAAGGCGGGAGCGGACCCGAACCAGGATCATCAGATCGCCCTGCGGTACCACCAGATGGGGAAGGTCTACCTTCAGGCCGGAGAACCGGACAAGGCGCTCTCAGCCTTCGACTGCGTGCTGAGCCTGAGCGACCGGATCCCCCAGGCAAGGCTCCACCTGGCCCAGGCCTACGACAAGCTGGGGCTCTACTCCTCGGCGCGGCTCCACTTCGATCTGGCGCTGAAGGACGGCAGCCTAGCGACGGAGCACCCCGCGATTCGTCAGCGGCTCACCGAGCTCGCGGGAAAGCCCGATCAGCGGAAGTCCTCCGGGGGCGCTCACGATGTCTCGCGCCCGGACTTCGGCGGCGAAGACACCCCGGACACGCCCGAAAAGGACGCGGCGCCTGCGGTTCCTGCGCCCGCAGAGCCATCCCTCGCCGAATTGCGCCAGCAACTCGCGGAGCTCTCCCGGCGCGAGGGTCTCGCCCATCACGGGCGCACGTCGCCCTGCCCCACCCATCGCCCGGCGCGGTCGCTCTCGACGCGCTGGTGGTTCTGGACCGGCCTGGTGGCAGGGGTGGTTTTCACCGGCGCCGGCCTGTACGGCGGCCTCCGGGCCGGCGCGCTCGCCGACGACTGGAAGCGCGACCCCGACGCCGGCGTCCACGACGACCTGCGCGCCATGCAGCGGCTCACCGTCGTCTCGCTCACGGGCGCGGTGCTCACCCTGGGAGCGGTCCTCATCACCGCGTGGGCGACAGAGCCCGACGACCCGCCACCAGCGCTTCCCCGGGAATCGAATTTCTAACTTGCAAATAACCGGATATCCGGGTATAGCCGGTTCCGAGGAGGGGAATCCCATGAAGGAACACGCCGAAGTCTACAAGGCCGCCGGCGACGAGACGCGACTCATGATCCTGGCGCTCCTGGCCCAGCACGGCGAGTGCTGCGTGTGCGACGTGGTGGAGGTCTGCCAGGTCACGCAGTCCAAGGCCTCGCGTCACCTGCAGACCTTGCGCCACGCCGGGCTCGTGCTGGACCGCCGAGAGGGCACCTGGGTCCACTACCGGCTCCACCCGCACCCGGCGGGGGCCGCCGCCGGGTTCCTCACCGGCAACGCCGGGCTGCTGCGCGGACTCGCGTGCGACGAGCTGGCCGCCCGCGTCGCCGCCTGGAACGATCGCAAGACCGCCGGCGCCACCTGCCGGGGCCTGATGGACGCCCAACGCTGCTGCAAGGAGGAGACGCCATGACCGTCACGCAGGCCTGCATCACGAAGCGACCCCAAGGGCTCGGCTTCTTCGAAAAGTACCTCACCGTGTGGGTGCTGCTGTGTATCGCCGCCGGCATCCTCCTCGGCCGCATCGCCCCCGGGCTCGCCCACACCCTCGACGGGATGTCCGTCGACGTCGGCGGCGCGCCGGTGATCAGCATCCCCATCGCCATCTGCCTGTTCTTCATGATGTACCCGATCATGGTGAAGATCGACTTCGGCGAGGTCGTGCGCGCCGGCAAGAGCGTGAAACCCGTGGGCCTGACGCTGTTCATCAACTGGATGATCAAGCCGTTCACCATGTACGTCATCGCGCTGTTCTTCCTGGGCACGGTGTTCGTCGGATTCATCGGCACCGACGCAGTGGACCTGGTGCGCCTGCCCCTGGGCGTGGACCTGCAGCCGGGGGAGACCTACGGCGTGGGCACGGTGGTGCTGCGCGACGGCATACGGATGCTCGAGGTGCCGCTGTGGCGCTCGTACCTGGCCGGCTGCATCCTGCTGGGCATCGCGCCCTGCACGGCCATGGTGCTCGTGTGGGGCCACCTCTCCGGCGGCAACCCCGGGCACACGCTGGTCATGGTCGCCATCAACTCGTTGACCATGCTGCTGCTCTACGGCCCCCTGGGCGGCTTCTTGCTGGGCGTGGGCCGCATCCCGGTGCCCTGGCAGGCGCTGCTGTTGTCCATCGCGGTCTACGTGGCGCTGCCGCTGGTGGCCGGATATCTCTCGCGGAAACTGATCTTCCGGTTTCTGGGGCAACGGTGGTTCGAGGAGAAGTTCCTCCACCTGCTCTCGCCGATCACCATCGTCGCCCTGCTCGCCACGCTGGTGCTGCTGTTCTCGTTCAAGGGTGAGGTCATCACACAGAACCCGCTGACCATCCTGTGGATCGCCATCCCGCTGTTCCTCCAGACCGTGCTGATCTTCGGGCTGGGCTACTTCCTCGCCCGGCGCCTGCGCCTCTCCTACGAGGACGCCGCGCCCTCCGCGCTCATCGGCGCCTCCAACCACTTCGAGGTGGCCATCGCCACGGCCACCCTGCTCTTCGGCCTGTCCTCCGGAGCCTCCCTGGCCACCGTGGTGGGCGTGCTCATCGAGGTCCCGGTGATGCTCGCCCTGGTCCGCGTCTGCACCCGAACCCGCGGCTGGTTCCCCGAAAACATCCCGGCGGCGACCGTCGCCGCTCCGAAGGAGGCGTGATTCATGCTCATCGAACTTCTGCACAACCGTGACTGCCCCAACGCCGAGGCCACTTGGTCGCTGCTCACCGAGGTCGCCGACGCGCTTGCCCCCGACGCGGAGCGGGTCCGCCGCGAGGTCCCCACGTTCAAGAAGGCGCTGGAGCTCGAGTTCCCCGGCTCCCCCACCATCCGGGTCGACGGCCGCGACCTCGAAGGTCCGCTCGCCCCGCGGGAGCCGTCGCTGACCGCCCGCGGCTACGAGACCGGGACCGGCGTGCCCCCGCGCTGGCTCCTCGAGGCCGCCCTCCTGCGCGCCAGGCCGCCCGCGGGCGTGCTGTTTCTGTGCGTGGCGAACTCGGCGCGCAGCCAGCTCGGAGAGGGCATCGCCCGCCGCCTGGCCCCCGCGCAAGTGCGCGTGCTCTCCGCAGGCAGCGAGCCGGCGCCCATCCGCACCGAGACGCAAAAGGTCCTCGCGTCCATGGGAATTGACGCCTCGGGCCACTCCTCCAAGTCCGTCGACACCATCGACCCCGCCCTCGTGGACACGGTCATCACCCTGTGCGCCGAGGAAGCCTGTCCGCTGTTCCTGGGCAAGGCCCGCCGTCTCCACTGGGGCCTCCCGGACCCCGCGGGCGTCGAGGGGACGCCCGTCGAGCGCCTGAACGCCTTTTTCCGCACCGCCAGTGAGCTGCAGCGTCGCCTCGAGGTGGTCTGGAAGCCCGAACCCGCGGCCGAGGACGAGGCCGCCCGCGCCGACGCCCTGCGCCGTGAGGTGTCGGCCTTCTACGCCGACGCGGTGGCCTACGGAGCCGGCGATGGCGGCGCCGGCCCCGGCTCGCACGGCGCGAGCTGCGGCTCCGGCGGCGGGAGCTCGGGGTGCTGTGGCTCGTCGTCGGGCTGCTGCTCCCTTGGCGGCACGGCCGGTCTCGCCGGCTACGACGCGCGGGCCTTCGTGAAGCTCCCCTCCGGGATGCGGGACACGACCTTCGGGTGCGGCGACCCCGTCTCCATGGCCGAGCTCGCTCCCGGCCAGACCGTGCTGGACCTGGGCTGCGGCGCCGGGCTCGACCTGCTGCTGGCAGCCGACCAGGTCGGCCCCGCCGGGCGCGTCATCGGCGTGGACATGACCCCGCGCATGCTCGAACAGGCCCGCCGCAACGTCGACGCGGCGGGTTTCACCAACGTCGAGCTTCTGCAGGGCACCATCGAGGCGCTCCCGGTGGAGGACGCCAGCGTGGACTGGGTCCTCTCGAACTGCGTGATCAACCTCTCCCCCGAGAAGCCCCGCGTCTTCGCCGAGCTCGCCCGCGTGCTGCGCCCGGGCGGTCATGTGCGCGTGAGCGACATCACCGCCGAGGACCTGCCTGCCTGGGCCCGCAACAGCCTGCACTTGTACGCCTCGTGCGTCGCCGGCGCCCTCCCGGTCCAGGACTTTCTCGACGGCCTCACCACAGCCGGGCTCGAAGACGCCCGCGCCCTCTCGATGCACGTCTACTCAGCCACCGAGCTCGAGTCGCTCCTGGGCACGGCACCCGCCGCCACCTGCGACGACGGCTGCGCCGACTGCGACCCGCAGGTCGGCTCCACCTGGCAGCGCCGCCTGATCGCGTCCGTCACGGGAAAAATCGCGTCGGTCACGTTCACCGCCCGCAAACCGGGGTGAAGGCCGGCGCCAGGTCATCGTGGACCCCGCCCGGTTCCCCCTTTACCAGGGCGGGGTGTTGCGGTACGCTCATTGGCATGAAATACTTCGCCTTTTTTCTCTTTTCAATATGCGAATTCCTGGCGCTGGCGTCATGTGATACCAAGACGAAGAACGTCGGCTCCTGCGGGGACGGCTTCGTCGATCCCGGAGAGGAGTGCGACGGCGACGTCGGAGAAAACACCTGCGCCACGCTTGGGCATTACAATGTGGTGGGGACCCTGCTGTGCACCCCATTGTGCAGCTTCGACCGCTCCGACTGCGGCGGGCGCTGCGGGGATGACCTGGTCAACGGCGCCGACGGGGAGGATTGCGACGGTGGAAACCTCAACGGGAACACCTGCCAGGGCCTGGGTCATGGTGGCGGCGTGCTGGCCTGCCTGGCCGACTGCACCTATGACCTCGGCGGCTGCGAAAACGCCTGCGGGAACGGCTACGTCGAGGGAGACGAGCAGTGCGACGACGGAAACCAGGGTTCCGGGGATGGCTGCTCCACCACCTGCAGGATCGAGGACGGCTGGGCGTGCGACGGCGCGACGCCGGACCGGTGCGCACCGATCTGCGGGGACGGGCTGATCGTGGGCGACGAGCCCTGCGACGGCGAAGTGCCCGAAGGCGTGACTTGTATCAGCGAGGGATTCTATGGTGGGGAACTGAACTGCACGGCCGATTGCAGGCTCGACCTGAACGCCTGCGAAACCACCGGACGCTGCGGGGACGGCACTGTCCAGGGCGTCTTCGGTGAGGTCTGCGACGGAGACGACCTCGACGGGTCGTCGTGCGAATCGCTTGGTTTTCACCCCGGAACGCTCGCGTGCGCCGACGATTGCAGGAGCTTCGACGTCCGCCAGTGTGCGGGGCGCTGCGGAGACGGCGTGCTTCAGGCAGCGCAGGGCGAGGTCTGCGACCTGGCCGAACTGCAGGGGCAGACCTGCGTCACTCAGGGCTACCACGGCGGCCTCCTGGGCTGCAGCGCCGACTGCACCGCCTTCAACCTCGACGGTTGCCAGGCAAGCGGCCGATGCGGAGATGCGATCATCCAGGGCGCCTATGGGGAGACCTGCGACGGGGTGAACCTCGACGGGCAGTCCTGCACCGGGCTGGGCTTCCATGGCGGCGCGCTGGCCTGCACCGACGCCTGCCTGCTGGACCTGGACGCCTGCATCGAAGAGGGGCGCTGTGGCGATGACACGATTCAGGAGGCCTACGGCGAGGTCTGCGACGGCACGAACCTCGACGGGCAGTCCTGCGGAGCCCGCGGGTACTACGGGGGCGGCCTCGCTTGCGGGAACGGCTGCCTCGCGTTCGACGAGACCGACTGCGCCTTGTTCGGCCGGTGCGGCGACGGGACGATCCAGGACATCGCCGGCGAGGTCTGCGACGGAAGCCTCTTCAACGGGACGACCTGTCGCAGCCTGGGCCACCAGTCCGGGACCCCCACCTGTGCCCCCGACTGCCGTGGCATCTTGGACGCCTCCTGCCTGGACGCCATCTTCCTCGACGCCGGAGATACTCATGCCTGCATGGTGCTCTCTGACACGACCCTGCGCTGCTGGGGAGGCAACGGCTACGGCGAGCTGGGCAACGGCACCATTAATGTTTTCAACAACTTCCCCGTATCGGTTTCTGGACAGACGGGCGTCACGAAGGTCGCCGCCGGAGAGCACTTCACCTGTCTGTTGAAGAACTCCGGCGCAGTCTTGTGCTGGGGCAGGAATGACTTCGGCCAGCTCGGGAACGGGACCACCGTGAGCTCGGTGAGCCCGGTCCCGGTGACGGGTCTGTCCACCGGGGTGACGGCCATCACCGCCGGGAGCGTCCACGCGTGTGCGCTGCTCACCGACGGCACCGTGCGCTGCTGGGGCCTGGGCAACAGCGGTCAACTGGGCAACGGCACCACCACCGGAAGCTCCAGCCCGGTGACCGTGAGCGGTCTGTCGGGGGCACTCTCCCTCGCCGCCGGGGTGTATCATTCCTGCGCGCTGGGGGGCGATCGGACCATCAGGTGCTGGGGGGCGAACGGCAGCGGCCAGTTGGGCAACGGCACCACCGTCAATTCATCAGTCCCCGTGACCGTGCAGGGCCTTACCGGGGTCTCCATGGTCGGCCCCGGCGCGTACCACACCTGCGCAGCCCTCTCCGACGGGTCGGCCTGGTGCTGGGGCCAGAACTCGAACAGCCAGCTCGGCGATGGCACCTACGCACACCAGAGCGCGCCCGTGGCCGTGACCGGGCTGACCGGCGTACTCGCCGTCTCGGGCGGCAACCAGCACTCCTGCGCCCGACTCGACACTGGGACCGTGGCTTGCTGGGGCGCCAACTGGTACGGCCAGCTTGGCGACGGGACCGAGACCGACCGGTCATCCCCGGTGCCGGTCTCAGGACTGACCTCGGTCCTGGCCGTCTCCCTCGGACAGGAATATTCCTGCGCGATCACAGGCGGGCGCGTCCGCTGCTGGGGCAGGAACGAGGTCGGCCAGCTCGGCGATTCCACCGGCGTCCTGCAGCGGACGATCCCCTCCAACGTGAGTCCATAGAAGATCGGGTGACAGTTTTCGTCACGTCAGGGCCGACTTCCTCTTATTGTTCGGAGACTCAGGGAACCCACACCATGAAGGTGTCGGCGGAGATGGGGACGAAATAGGCGGTGGCGTCGACGTTCACCATCGGGACCACGCCGAACGGATCCGGCACCCAGGCGCCCTTCTGGAAGGAGCCGTCCTCCAGAGGATAATAGGCGCTCATGTCGTAGGCCGGACCGGCATAGCCGTTGGCGCCCGTGCGGGTCCAGTAGACCACGCCCAGCGTGCGCCTCGCCTGGGCGGTGGCTGGATCGGCGTACCAGGCCAGCGCGTCACCGTCGCCGGCCAGGCCGGCGCCGCCGAGCTCGGTCCAGGAGGCGATGAAGACGAGATCGTCGGTCACGCCCGACGGGGTCTCCGCGGAGACCGGATTCTCGATGGCCCAGGGGACGGGCGTGACCTCGACGACGGCTTGGAACGCCGGATCCAGCTGCGACAGCAACCCGTCGACGTCGTCGTTGAGCCACGTCCGCAGGAGGGTGATGTACCAACGGTTGTTCCACTCGCTGTTCAGGGAGCGGTTGCCCACGCTGGCCGTCGCCTGCAGGGTCACCAGCGCGGGATCCCCACCGTAGGCGTGCTCGACGACGCGCCAGGTCCGGGTTCCCTCGACCACCAGACCCCCCAGCGGGAGACCGGAGGCGGGGACCACGCAGGTGCCGGAACCGTCCGGATCCACCCAGCCGTCCTCGCAGACGTCGCAGTCGGGGCCGGCCTTGTGATCCGGACACGGCAGCAACGCCAGCTCGAGGCGGAAGCCCCGATTCTCTTCGTCGGTCAGGGTGCAGGGCTCCATGGAACCGCACTGGCCGCCGCCGTACAGGGTCACCTGGTTCGTGTAGTCCGTCGGATCGACACTGCCCCACTGGGCCCAGCCCGCCGGACAGAAGCCCTCGACGACCTGGAAGCGGGTGTCGGTGAGGTCGAGGCCTGCCGTGCCGGCATGACCCCACCAGTTGCAGGCGCCGGCGGTGGCGTAGCCCACCTGGGTCGTGCCCCAGCCCTCGATCCGGCCGGTCGAGGTGGAGAACGTGAAGTCGTCGAGCTTCACGCGCAGGGTGATGGGATCGATCCGCACGCGGGACCACCGGGTCACCACGTCGGTGCCCCAGATGTGTCCGCCCACCACGTAGGAACTGTAGTTGGTGTCGGGATCCACGTCGAGATACTCCGCGGGGGTCCCGGCCATGTCCTGGCACCAGACCAGCCACGGGTACCGGTAATCACCGCCGGCGAAGAGCGTGTAATGACCGTCGGTCGCGCCCGGATCGGCTGCACGGATGTCCGAGCAGGTCCACGGATGCCCGCAGACGGCCTCGCCCGACCAGTCGACGCAGAGCTCCGGATCGGTGCAGGTGAGCCCGGCGGTGGCGCAGTTGGCCCGGCACTCCCCGTCGCCGTCGTGATCCTGGTACCCGTCCATGCACACGCACTCGGCGGTGCCAGAAGCGTCGGAGCAGATCTGGAGCGCGTCGCACACCAGGCCGGCGGTGGCACAGTTCGGGGTGCAGACGGTGTCATGATCGTTGTCCTGCAGGCCCGGGTCGCACGCACACCAGAGGTGGCCGGAGGAGTCGTCACACACACCGCCTTCGCAGGACAGTTCCGAATACTCGCAGGTCATCTCGCAGGTGCCGTCCATGTCGAAATCCTGGTACCCGTAGCTGCAGGAGCCGCACTCCGGACCGATGTAACCCTCATCGCAACTGCAGGACGCCAGGCCGGTCTCCCAGTCCTCGTAGCATTCGCCATGGCCACCGCAGTCAAGCCCGGCGGTCTCGCACGTGGGCTGGCACACCCCGTCCCCGTCCTCGTCCTGGTACCCGATGTAGCAGTCGCAATAAGTGCCGTAGAACCAGTAGTCACCCCAATAATCGTCATAGTACTCATCGTTGACGCAATAGCCGTGGGGGCCGCAATCGGTCAGGCCCGCCGCGCAGGTGGGACGGCACTCGCCGCCCTCGCCTTCGCCGGCCCAGGCCCAACCGTCGGCGCACTCCCAGCATCCCTCGCCGACGTAGCCCTCGGCGCAAACCGAGCAGTCGGTGCCCCCCCAGCCGTCGTAGCACCGGCAGACTGCGGTGCCGGACCAGTCGTCGCACCAGCCGTTCTCCCCGCACTCGAGGGCGGCGGTGCCGCAGGTCGGCAGGCAGGTGCCGTCGCCGTCGTAGTCCTGGTAGCCCTCGTCACACGCGCAATAGGCCGGGCTCCCGTCCCCTTCCACGCACGTGCTGTTCGCGCTGCAGGTGAGCACCGAACAGGAGGGAAGACAGTTCCCGTAGCCCGGGACGTCCACATATCCGGTGTCGCAGGAGTCGCAGTCCAGGCCGGTGTAGCCCGGGGCGCAGACGTCACACAGTTCGCCGACCCAGCGGTCCCCGTCGCAGACGCACCCCGGACTGCCGTCCGAGTCGTCACAGGTGCCCGCCACGCAGGCCAGCGCCGCAGTCTCACAGGTCGGCAGGCACTCGCCGTCGCCGTCCCAATCCTGGAAGCCCGGAGCGCAGAACTCGCAGTCCTCGCCCTGGAAGCCTTCCAGGCATTCATCACACAGGGCGCCGGTCGCCCAACCGTGGCAGACGCAGACAGCCTCGCCGGAGAGGTCGTCACAAACGCCGAAGACACAGGCCGGGGCCGCAGTGCCGCAGTCGGGGGCGCAGGTACCGTTCAGGTCGTTGTCCTGATACCCGGCGGCGCAGACGTCGCAGGCTGCCCCTTCGTAGCCGGTGTCGCAGACGCAGGCGACGGTGCCCGAGGCGTCGCTGCAGGCGCCGTGGCCGCACTCGAGGTCGGCGGTGTCGCAGTCCGGCTCACAGGTGAAGTCGCCGTCGTGGTCCTGCAGGCCTTCGGCGCAGGCCACGCAGGTCTCACCGGCGTGTTGGGGATCGCACTCGCACACCGGGGTGCCGGACACGTCCGAGCAGGTCCCGTTCACGCAGACCAGTTCGGTCAGGGCGCATCCGGGGACGCAGGTGCCGTCCTCGTCGTGATCCTGGTAGCCTTCCACGCAGGAGGCGCACTGCCCGCCCTCGTAGCCTTCATCGCACACGCAGACCGCGACCCCGGAGGCGTCGCTGCAGGCGCCGTGGCCGCACTCGAGGGCGGCGGCGACACAGTCCGGCAGACAAGTACCGTCGGTGTCGTTGTCCTGGAATCCCTCGGCGCACTCGGCGCAGTCCTCGCCCTGGTATCCCGGCTCACAACCGCAGAGGGCCGTTCCTGACGAGTCGTCACAGCCCCGATCGCCGCAATACGCCTCGAGGAGCTCGCACGAAGCGGTGCAGATCCCGTCCCCGTCGTTGTCCTGCAGGCCTTCGGCGCACTTCCCTTCCAGGTCGCTCTCGCAGGCCGACAGCAGCAAGAGACCAAATACGATTGGCATGATGTACATTATTTTTTTCATGGCAGGGCCTCCAGTGGACCATGACTATATTTTTATTGTCGCAACAAGTCAATTCAATTTTCAGTCCGCCCAACTCCTTCAGCATTTCAGGCGGGTCTGGCCGCTCTTCGAAGACTCGTTCACGCACCCCGACAGCGACTGCGATCGTGACTTCGACCGCGATTTCGATCGCGATTTCGATTTCGATCACGGTTGTGAAGACGTATTCTTTTTCTCCGACGAATGGAGGCGCCCCATGCCCGAGACCACCCCACGATACGCCCGTCAGATCCGTTGTGCGCCCATCGGCGAGGCCGGCCAGGTCCGGATCCGAGCGGCCACCGTGCTGCAGGTGGGCTGCGGCGCGCTGGGCACGGTGCAGGCCGAGCTGCTGGTGCGCGCCGGCGTCGGCCGCCTGATCATCGTGGACCGCGACGTGGTGGAACTGTCGAACCTGCAGCGCCAGCTCTGCTTCGATGAAGAGGACGCCCACCGTCGCCGCCCCAAGGCCGAGGCCGCCGCCGCCCGCCTGCGCCGGGTGAACGCCGAGGTCGCCATCGAGGCCCACGTCACCCATCTGACGCCGGAGAACGTCCGGGACTTCGTGCGAAGGGCCGATCTGGTGATGGACGCCACCGACAACTTCGAGACGCGTTTTTTGCTCAACGATGCTTGCGTCGAGGCGGGGATCCCGTGGGTTTACGGCGGTGTGCTGGGCATGGAAGGCACCGTCCTGCCCGTGCGCCCCGGCGCCGGCCCCTGCCTGCGGTGCCTCTTGCCCACGCGCCCCGAGTCGTCCGCGCTCCCCACCATCGCCGACGTGGGCGTGCTCTCGACCACGGTCACGATCACGGCGAGTCAGCAGGTGACGCTCGCGCTGTGGGCGCTCACCGACCCCGAGGGCGTGGACTGCGCCGTGCGGGCCCTCGACGTGTGGGCCGGCTCCCTGCGGCGCATCCCGCTCAAACGCAACCCCGCCTGCCCCTGCTGCGCGCGCCGGGAGTTCCCCTCGCTGGCGGTCGCGGGCCCGGCGCCCGACCACACGGTGATGTGGGCCCGCCATGCGGTCATGTTCCCCCCGCCCGCCGAGCTGGCCACCCGGGACGAGTGGGCTGCCGCGCTGCTCGCCGCGGGAGGCGCCCACCCCAATGACGACGTCTGGGAGCTGGCCGTCACCGACACCAACGGCGCCTGGCACACCCTCACCCTGTTCGCCGACGGACGCGCGCTGGTCTCGGACACCCGAGACCCCGCGCTGGCCCGGGCGCTCTGGCAGCGGGTCGTGGGCTGAAAGAGCGGGACCGACGGATTCTGCCCCGCTGGATTGGAATCGCCGGCGCCGTCACGTCAACGGCCGGCGGGCCTCACCCGGTCAGCAGAGGGCCTCGAAATCGACCAGACGCTCGTCGAGGAAGCTCGAGAGCAGGAACTTGTGCGACCGGTCGACCAGCAGCACGTCCTCGTCGTCCCCGGACAGCGCGGCAGCATGACGGGTCGTCAACCGTTCGCGGATCGCGGCCGTGCGCGCCACCAGCGCCGAGGCAGGCTGGATCTGGGAGAAGCACGTGATGATGGTCCCGGGGCCGGTGGTCCCCCGGGCCAGGGCCTGGGCCAGCCGGCCGGACTCGTCGAGCCACCCCAGGGCCATGCGCAGCAGGCCGACGGTCAGATCCGGCACGAAGTCGTAGACCAGGATCGCGAAGGCGTACAAGATGTTGGCCCGGTACGAGGGACAGCGGGTGGTGGCCAGATAGGCGTCGAACGCCTCGGCCACGTGCAGAAGCAGCAGGCCGTCGTCGAACACGAACCCCAAACCGTCGGGCGCTGGCTTTGGGAGGCTCCAGCCCGCCGAGACGAACAACCGGCGGGCACAATCGATGAACCGGCCGTCGGCATCGAGGAACCTGTCCAAAGCCCCCTCGGCCGAGCCACCTGCGGAAAGGACCGGGGCCGCGAGGTGGTGCCCCATCTTGGCCTGCAACACCGACAGGAGCGCGTCCACGCGGAAACACCAGTGGAAGGAGCGGTTGCCCCGCCCCGTGGGTGAGATGACGCGCCCCTTCAGGAAGCAGTCTCGGGCCAGGCCGAGCTGCCGCAGGATCTCGGCCCCCAGCCGCCGGCCATACGCCGGCTCCTCGACATCGTCCTCCTGGCCCCCTCCGAGGACCTCGAGTACGCGGGCCCGCGCCGCCGGTTCCCGGACCCCCAGCTGGGTGACCAGCCGGCGCGCCATGCAGTAATGCACCTGCCCCAGCTCGCAGAAGACCTCCTCGTTCTCGGGCTCGCACTGATCGATCAGGAAGCGCCCCTCGGCCTGCGCCAGCTCGAACAGGGGCCACGCCAGAGATCGGAAGAGCACCCGTCTGAACTCCAGTCACCGAATACGATCTCGT
>CALKWH010000390.1 GCA_938004375.1 uncultured Pseudomonadota bacterium | reverse complement strand
CACCGAGATCTACACTCTTTCCCTACACGACGCTCTTCCGATCTGGTCTGCAACCTCAACGACGGCTGCGCCGACGGCCTGGTGTGCCACGTGCCGACCATGACCTGCGTGATCGCCCGCGCGGCCGGGGATCCGTGCGACTGGGAGCTCGAGATTCCGTGCCCGGACGCCCACCACACGCTCACCTGCGACGAGGAGACCGACCTGTGCGTCGCCCAGTACGAGGACGGCGCCGCGTGCGTCTCGCACAACAACTGCCGCTCCCAGATCTGCGGCGAGGACAACCTGTGCGCCCCGGGCACCGCCCCCCTGAGCGTCGCCGAGCAGTTCTGCCAGGCCGACCAGTGATGTACGAACCTACTGTACGACTGTACGGTCCGACCAACTGTAGGACTGTAAGAACCTACCACGCCTCAGTTTCGAAATGGTATATCGCAAAATAAACAAGTGGGTTTTCAACCGTAACCAAAATCTAATTGGGAGCGTTTTGGAGAGAAAAAGATGGAAAAAAACCGTGAGTTGTGACGGGAAAACAGGGGCATAGGGCGATTTAGCGCAGCGATGAATGCATCTGGGCGGCGGCGATGCAGAGGGAATCGCCTGGAATTGGCGCTCGGGGCGCCTGAAAGCGAAGCGGGTCAGAGCTGGGCGTCGATGAAAACGCCCCAGTAGAGGCGCATCGCGAAGGTCCCCAGCGGGAATGGCGTGTCCCGGTTGCCGGCGCGAAACGCCTTTTTCGCCCCGTCGTAGGGCGCGAGGAACCGCTTCAGACGGAGAATCCAGGCGTTGCGCGCTTCCTCGTGCTTCGACGACACCTTTGGGTGGCGCGTGAACCGCTTCCACGGCGTCGTCGGTGCGTCGAACGGGTCAATCTTCAGGCACCCTTTGCGCCCGAGCCACGTCAGGCCCTTCGCCTCCCGGTCGGCGGCGATGGCGTCCTCGGTCTCCTCCACACGCCGCGCCAGATACCGACCGTAGTCCTCACGGCTCATGGTGACCGGTCCCGGCGCCTGGGTGAGGACCAATTCCCGCGTAAGCAGCGTCGGGTCGTCGGTCCTGGCGAAGAACTTCTTCGGGCGCTTTGTGATGATGCGGCCATTGGTGATTTGGGCGATGTTGGAGATGGCGCCTGGCCACAGGTGATGCTCCGAGACGAGCCCGGCCTTCACAGGGTTGGTCAGCGTGTACACTATTTTATCGAGGATATCGCCGTGCTCGGGGAGCACGCAGTAATTGGGCCGGGCGCCGCCTTCCCACATGGCGCCGAAGCGGCCCAGGCTGCAGTTGACGTAGCGCGCAATATTTTGGTTCATGGCCTGAACGAAGAGCGGGGCGGTGCCGTCGGGGTCGGTGAGGACGATGTGCAAATGGTTGCTCATCGCGCAGAAAGCGTGTATTAGCACGGGGTGCCGGGCCTGGGCGTCGGCGATGCAGTAGAGGATGGCCTCGCGGAGTTCTTTCGAGGGCCGCAGGAAGTAGCGGCGCTCGCTGGTGTTGCGGGTGAGCAAATAAGAGGTGTGCACGTCGTATGGGAAAGCCTGGACCATGGGACTCCTGGACGCGCCTGGGAGATTCCCGTCAGAGACGGACATCGGCGACGTCCACTTCATTGTCGTGTCCTGAAAACGACGGTTGCAGGAAAAACTCGGGAAGGGATCATTTCCGGTATCCCGGGGCATCGCTGGTCCAATCAGATTCCAGTATAAATGGAAAATTCCAGTGGTGTGTCTCAGGGAGGGGGAAGGGGAAAACCGAGGCGTGGGGGGGCGAGGGATACGTGGAGGGGGCCGGCTCGCGTTCGCGGCGAAGGTCGAGGGGGAAGTCGCTTCGCGGACAGGGACTCAACGCGGGTCGAAGAGCCAGGGATGCGCGCAGACGAGCGCGCCGGAGTCCTCCACCGCGCAGAGCTGGCCGGCGGTGGCGGCGATCGAGACGAAGCTCCCCCGTAACCGGGGTTCCCAGAGGCCGATGATCTCCACGACCCCGTCCTCGCGCAGCGCGAAGCTCCAGGAGTCCTCCCCGGAGACGGCCAGCGCGGTGTAGCGCCGCATGGCGGGACTCGTGTCCGTCCCGTCGGGCGGGCCGAAGCCGACGCACGTCACGGCGCCGTCGCCGTCCAGCGCGCAGGCGTTCCACGAGCTCACCTCGATGTCGACGAAGTCCGAGCCCCGGGGTGCGACGGCGGTGATCCGGCCCTCCTCGTCCTGATCGACGAAGTCCCCGGCGCACTCGGCCGAACCGTCGATATCCACCCAGCAGACGGCGCTGCCGCCGAGGCCGATGGCGCGCAGCCCGGTGGTGTCGGCAGGCACCCGCGAGGTGTCGCCCCAGCAGGTCCAGTCCGCCTCACCCCGCCGGGCGCACGAGGTGGCGCCGCCCGCCTTCACCGCCGACCAGCCGGTGCCGGCCGGCGCCTGGAGCTGGCCCGCCGAGTCGTCGCCGAAGCACGTGAGCGCGCCGACGGCGTCCAGCGCACAGGCGTGGGCGCTGCCCATGGCGACGTGCTCGTATCCGGTTCCGGCGGGTGGCTCGAGATTCCAGTCATAGGCCGGATCCCCCGTGGACAGGCACTCGAGCGCCCCGGCCTGATCGATCGCGCAGATCACGCCGAACGCCGAGGCCACCTCGACGTACCGCTGGGCGTAGGGGAAGCGATACAGGCCCCAGCATTCCATGTTCCCCGACTCGTGCAGCGCGCACCCGTGCCTGCCGCCGAGTGCGAGCGACGTGTAACCGCCCCCCGACGGCGCCGACAGGCGGTCCATAAAGTCCAGGCCCCAGCAGGAGATCCCGCCGGCCAGGTCGATGGCGCAGGCGTACCGGTCGCGCACGTCCACTTCGCGGTAACGTCCGGCGGGCGGGGCCGTGACCCCCGTCGAGTCCCCGGGATCGTCCGAGAGGCAGCGCAGCGAATCGTCCTCGAGGATCACGCACACGTGCGACTCCACGGCGACCTTCTTCACGTGCTCGGTCAGGGCGTATTCTTCGGCTCCCCAGCCCCAGCACTCCAGTTGATCGTCGTCGGTCACCGCGCAGCAGAGCCCCTGTCCGCAGGAGAGGCTCCGGTGGCCGGCGTCCGTCGGCCAGACGTCGCCCGGCACCTCCCCCCAGCAGGTGATTTTTCCCAGGGAATCCAGCGCGCAACCGTATTCGTCGCCCAGATCCAGGGCGGTGAAGACCCCCGACGGCGGCTCCATGGCATGGCTCCCCATCCCGGTCCAGCAGAGCAGCCGGCCGTCGGTCCCAAGGCCGCAAGTCACGTAGTCGGTCATGCTCAGTTGGGTGAACCGCGGGGCGTCCATGGGGACCTGCAACCCGCCGGTGTCGTAGCCCCAGCAGGCCGCGCGCCCGGCGTCGTTGACGAAGCAGGTGCCGTAGCGGTTGGAGGCGAGGCTGCGGAACACGCCGGGCCCACGCGGGATCGGCTCCCCGTCGTCATGGTCGCAGGCGCCGGTCAGGGACATAGATAATAAAAAAATAAGAAAACGAATTCGCATGACTGACTCCGGAGTCGAGGCGCGGAACTGCGCAATTTTCTCGACCTTCGCCAATCTAGCATGGTTGTACTTGCAGTGCCACCTGTGATGATGTTTGTTGCAACTCCTGTTTACGGTCTACCCAAATGATGGGTGAACACGCCGGCGGGGGCGCGCAGGTCGGCGGCCAGCTCCAGGATCCGGCGGTGGTGGGTGAACAGCAGCACCTGGGTGCGCAACGCCAGTTCGGCCAGGAGCTCCAGGCAGACGCGGCTGCGGGGGTCGTCGAAACTGACCAGGAGGTCGTCGAGGATCAGCGGCATGGGCTCGGCGTTGGCCAGGTGCCGCTCCAGGCTCGCCAGGCGCAGGGCCAGGTACAACTGGTCCCGCGTGCCGGCGCTCATCCCCTCCATGGGCACCTCGCGGTGGTCGGGGCGTACGCCCAGCAGGACGGGCTTTCCCGCGTCGTCCAGCTCGTCCCGAAGCCCGGCGAACGACCCCAGGGTCAGCCGGGAGAAGAGCTCGCCGGCCTTGGCCAGCACGGGGGCTTGGTGCTGCCTGCGGTACCGCTCGATGTGCCGCTCCAGGATCAGGGACGCCATCTGCAGACGCAGGTATTGCCCGGCCCCCGCGACGATGGCGGCCAGTTGGGACTCGGCGTCCTCGGCGGCGGCCGCGGCCAGGGGACTGCCGTCCTTTTCCCCGATGCGGATCTGCAGGGTCCGGCGGTCGTCCCGCAGGACGTCGCGCTTGGCCGAAAGCTCTTCGAGCTCCCGCAGGCAGCGCTCGAGCTCCGCGTCCATGGCGTCGGCATCTGAGGCCAGGGCCTCAGCCTCGAGTTGCTCGAGCTCCAGACCGTCGCCATTGCTCCGCAGGCTCCGCTCCAGCGCGTCCAGGGCCGCGAGGTGCCCGCGCCTGGCGTCCGAGGCGGCCCCCGCCGTCACCAGGGTCTCGTCGTCGTCCACCCCGGCGGTGGCCCGCAGCCCGGCGAGTTTCTCGTCCGCGGTGCGGAGGGTGATCCCGGTGTCGTCGAACTCCCGGGTGAGCTCCCGGAGCTGGCCGAGGAGCTCGTCGAGCCTGGCCCGTGTCACCTTGGCCTCGTTCAGCTCCCGGTGGAGCTGGCCGGCCAGGATGAAGGCGTCCCGGCCCTCCCGGGGATAGCCGATGGACTCGGCGAAATCGTCCACCCGCTGCTCGAAGTCCGCCCGGACTTTCTCCATGCCATAGATGCGCTTGCGCGTCTCATCTGCCTTGTCGAGCTTTTCGAAGAACTGCGACAGTCTCTCGAAGGTCTCGGTGACCAGCTCCACGGGCGCCGAGGCGTCGACGCCCAGCCCCTCGATGGCCAGAGTCCAATCGCGGGTCCAGCCCTGCAGGGCGGTGTCCACCCGCTTCTGCTTCTCCGCGGCCTGCAGTCGCCAGCGGCGGACCTGATCCAGTTCGAGCTCGTACTGGCGTCGCGCCTTCAGCCGCTCGTCCTCCTGCCGGAGCCGCTGTTCGCACCAGGAGACCAGGGCCTCGAGCCCTTCGGCCGGCGGTTCCTCTCCGGCGAAGAGCCCCGGCAGTTCGCCCAGGAGGGACTCCCGCAGGGCCGCACACTTGCGGACCAGCGCCCGGTGGCCGTCAGCGAGGATCTCGACGGCCTGCAGTCTCTCGATGAGGCGCTCCGCGCGCAGGAGCCATTGCTTCATCTCCCGGGGGGTCCCGGCGGCGATCCCCAGGGTCTCCCAGACGGCGTTCCACCGGCCGGCGAGGGCCTCCTGGCGCAGGCGTAGCCCGTCCGCGGCCGCGTCGAGCCTGGACAGCGCCAGCCGCAGGCTCTCGCGCTGGGTCTCCAGCTCCGCCCGGCGCACGACCCGATCGGACGCCTCGCGGAGCCGGTCGGCCAGCCGGTCGGCGCCCTCGACCTTCCGCTCGAAGGTGCCCGCCACGTCCGGGTCGGTCGCGAACTCGCCCGGAGCATCCGGCGCCGCCTCCTGACGCACGTACCTGGCGCGGATGAATCCCCAGCAGGCGTCCCGGTCCCGCCTTGAGTCCGTCAACTCGGCCACGCTGGGGACGACCCCCGATTCCACGAGCACCCGGAGCTCGGCCTCGACGCGGGCGAGGGTCTCGTCGTGCTCCCGTTTCTTGCCCTCGAGGGCGCGTTCCTCCGCCAGCAGGGCGTCGTCCGCGCGTTCGAACCGGTCCAGGGTCTCGGCCACCGGCAGCGGCAGCCCCAGGAGCGATTCCATGTCGCCGCCGTAACACCCCAGGCGTTTGAACTCGGACGCACAGGCCAGGCGGTCGTGCTCCACCTGTTTACCGAGCTCGCCCGCGCGCTTTTCCACGTCTCCGGCCTTGCGGACCCCGGCGACGGCCGCCCGGAGCCGTTCGAGGTCCTGTCCCGCCGGGCCGAGGGACGCCAGCTTGTGCTCGAGCTGGGTCCGCTCCGCTTCCTGCTCGCGGCCATCGGCCTCGAGTTGGTCCCGCTCGAGGATCAGTTGGCCGGACTTCTTCGCGAGCTCGGCCAGGAGCCGCTTCTTGTTCAACAGGGGGCGGAGCGCTTCGGCGTCGTCGAGGGTGGCGTCGGGGCGCACGCCCTTGAGCAACAACTCGGCCTCGTTGCGCAGCTGCCGTCGCTTGCCGTCCTGCATGGGGAGGTCGGCCAGGGCCTTCTCGGCGGCGCCCAGCTGCTTGTGGAGCTCCAGGAGCTCGTCCTCGTGGTCGAGGAGCTCGGAGCGCACGTGCAGCAGGTCCGCCTCCTGTCGCAGCCGCGTCCCCTTGACGGTCAGGCGCTCCCGGGCTTCGACGGCCTGGCGACGCTCCAGGAGGGCGCCGCGCACGGCGTCGCTGAAGTCAGCGGGCAAGAGCGCCACGTTCCTCAGGGTGTCCAGAATGGTCAGCAGGTTGCGGCGCTGGGCCAGATCCCCCCGCACCCGGCGGACCCGCTCCAGGCGGCTCCGGATCCGCAGCCGTTCGGCCAGGGCCTGCTCGACCTGGTCGAGCTCCGCGTCGATCGCCTGCAGATCTTTCTGCAGTTTCTGCCACTCGGCCACCGGCAGGCACGCGTCGCGGCTGAGCTTCTGGGCCTTTTTATATTCTGCCACGGCCTGGTTCACTGCCGACTTGGACGATCGCGCCTTGAACAGATTCTCGGCGTCGGAGCGGAGCTCCTGAAGGACGCTGCGCAGGTTGGCCGTGCCCGTGGCCGCCGAGAACAGGGCCTGTCCCAGATCGCCGGACTGCTCCAGCAGGTCGCGGCCGCCGGTGACCAGGCGCTCGTGGTCGATGCCCCAGAGCCGGCAGAACAGCGCCTCGTCCATGCCCGGCGGGAGGAACGCGGCCAGCGCCTCGTCCTCGAGGGGCTCCAGGGAGCCGGGTCGCAGCAGGGTGTGCTTGCGCCCCTTCTTTCGCCAGAACTCCAGGACCCTCTGGTCCGACAGCCGCAGTTGGCCGCCGATGCGCAGTTGGGCCTTGTCGTGGAGGTGGTCGTCCGTCGTGCGCTCGGGGACCCCGAACAGCCAGGCGATCAGCGCCCGCAGGGTGGTGCTCTTGCCGGCCTCGTTTTCACCATGGATCAGGTGCAGGCCGTGATCCCCGTCGGACAGATCCAGGATCTGGTCCGTGAACGGACCCCAGGCGAGGAGCTCCAGGCGGTCGATCCTCATTTGCCACCTCCCGTCGAGAGCAGGCGGCCGATGAGCAGGTGTTTGGCCTCCCCGATGAGCCGTTCCCAGGCGGCCGCGTCCGAGAGCTCCAGGCCCGTCCCGGGCTCGAGGGCCTCGGGGGGCAGCTTGTCGCGCAGCTCCCGCACCAGCTCCTCGAGGCCGTCGAGCCCGTCCGGGGTGGCCGGCAGCGAGGCGAGGTCCAGGATCAACCGGGCCATGGGCGAGTCGTCGGCGAGGGCGACGTCCAGCGCCAGCCGGCGGGCGGCGTCGAGCTCGATACGCTCGAGCCAGAGCGCGTCCCCGGCGAGCTCGGCGGCCAGGCCCCGCAGGCCGTTCTCGAGGGCCTCGGGCCGCGCGGCCAGGTCGTCGGCCAGGGGTGTGACGCCCGTGAGGTGCAGGCGCATGGCCAGGGGACGACCTTCAGCGGTGTCGAGCTCCCGGGAGAGGTCGTGGCGCACCCGCGCGTGGACCTCGGGCAGGTCCGTCGCGTCAGTGAGGTCCACCTCGCACAGGGACCAGCGGAACACGTCCAGGGCCACCGGCTCGATCCCGGCGACCTCGCCGTCGTCGACCGTGACCAGCACGCAGCCCTTGGGGCCGGTCTCCCGGATGTGGCGCCCCTGGATGCAGCCGGGGAACACGACGTGGGGACGTTCGGAGACGATTTCCTGGCGGTGGACGTGCCCCAGAGCCCAGTACTGGTGCCCGCGGGCGCGCAGATCGTCCAGGGAGCACGGAGCGTAGGGGGCGTGGCCCTCGCGGCCGTCCAGGCTGGTGTGCAGCAAGCCGATATTAAAATAGCCCTTGCGCGCCGGCTCGAACCCGGCCGCCAGGTTCTCGTCCACGTGGGAGGTGGCGAAGCTGCGCCCGGAGACGGCCACCCGGAGCTCCTCGAGGATCACCGTCTCGGCCTTCTTGGACGAGAACATCTTCACGTTGCCGGGGGTCTGCAGCGCCTTGGTCGTCTTGTTGGCTGCGTCGTGGTTGCCCGCCACGGCGAACACCCGGATGCCGTGGGCGGCGAGCCTTCCCGTCTGCCGGCTGAAGTAGAGGCCCGTGCCGTAGTCCTTCCAGTCCCCGTCGTACAGGTCCCCGGCGATCAGCACGAACGCCACCTGCTCGGAGATGGCCAGGTCCACCAGGTTCTCGAACGCCCTGCGGCAGGCGTTGCGGATGGCCTCCACCGGGGCCGATTCATAGCGGGAGAGGCCCCGCAGGGGGCTGTCCAGGTGAATGTCTGCGGCGTGAAGGAACTTGAACATCGGCACCTCCGAGGGTCACCGGGTGTGACCGCCATGGGTCACCGGACGTGGTCGGCGCGGAAACCTGACGGACCACGGAATTCCGAACTTGTACCCCGGCGGTGCTTTTCTGGCAACCGTGATGATCCGGGCGTGACAACGGGCAGGCGGGACAGTAGAGTAGGGCGGCGCCCGATCCGATTCCTCGCGGGCGCGGCGGAGGGAACATGAGCGACATCCGGGAGACCCTGCGGGGAGAGGCGTCCGGCGACGTGAAGAAGGACAAGCCCGATCTGAAGCGCACGCTGGTGGGCATGGTGCTCTCGGAGCCCGAGGAGCTCAGCGCCGAGATCATCGAGCTCCACGACCTGGAGACCGACGTCCCCGTCGAGATCCAGCCGAAGATCCAGGTCAGCCAGTTGATCCCCGTGACCCGCGAGCGTCAGCCGTCGGAGCCGTCGTTTCTGCCGATGGCGCCCACCACGGTGGCGGCCACCGGACTCTCGTACGGCTTCCTCGAGGAGTTGTGCATGAAGCACCTGTTCCAGGGGGGCGCCCTGCGCGGCACCGACCTGGTGGGGCGCGTGTGCCTGTCGCCGACCATCGTCGAGGACGTCATGGAGCGGCTGCGCAAGAACAAGCACGTCGAGATCACCGGCAGCACGGGGCTGGGCCTGGGGCGCAGCAGCATGGTGTTCCGCATCACCCAGCTGGGCCACGAGTTCGTCACCCGGGTGCTCGAGCGCGACCGCTACGCCGGCCCCGCGCCGGTGCCGTACAAGTACTACCAGCAGGCGGTGCACCTGCAGACCATCCGGGGCAACGCCTTCCGCAAGGACGACCTGGAGCCCCACTTCCACGACCTGGTGCTCAAGCCCGCCGTGTTCGACGCCATCGGCCCGGCCATGAACTCGGGCAAGGCCATGTTCATGCACGGCCCGCCGGGCAACGGCAAGACCGCCATCTGCTCGCGCATGACCGCCTGCTTCGGGGGCGACATCTTCATCCCCCACGCGGTGCTGGTGGACGACTTCGTGGTCAAGCTCTTCGACGACAACCTGCACCACAAGACGGACCCGGGCCGCATCGCTCCGGGCGTGGAGCCGGGCCAGCTCGACGCGCGCTGGGTGCCCTGCCGCCGGCCCATGGTGGTGGTGGGCGGCGAGCTGGAGCTGGGCGACCTGGCCCTGCGCTACAGCGAATCCGTGCGCTACTACGAGGCGCCGATTCAGATGAAGGCGAACAACGGCCTGCTGCTCATCGACGACTTCGGCCGCCAGCGGGTCTCGCCCCGCGAGCTGCTCAACCGCTGGATCGTCCCCCTCGAGAGCGAGGTGGACTACCTGTCCATGCACACCGGCAAGAAACTGGCGGTTCCCTTCGACGTGTTCGTGGTGTTCTCGACCAACCTCGAGCCCCGGGAGCTGGTGGACGCCGCCTTCCTGCGACGCGTGGGCTACAAGCTCGAGGTGGGCCGCCCCGACGAGGGCGTGTTCTCCGAGATCTTCCGCCAGGAGTGCCTCAAGCGCCAGATTCGCTGGGATCCGGACATGGTCGAATATCTGATCGAGGACCACTACCGCAAGCCCGGCCGCCCCTTCAACGCCTGCGAGCCCCGGGACCTGCTTTCGCAGGTCGTCGACCTCTGCCGCTACCGCGGCCTCCAGCCCGCCCTGGACCGCCACGTCCTCGACCGCGTGGTCGCGAACTATTTTATCAACAAATTCTGAAATGATTACCAGCACTTCCGAATCAAGGCCGCATCCCCCGAATTCGGGCCAGTTTCCGTGAACGTTCACGGAACCTTCACGTGATAGGATTCACGAGAAAGACGCACAAAACGTAACCCCGGGTTACGGTTTGTTCACCACGAATCAAGCTCTATTCATGTCTTGAACCACAGAAGCGAGCCGGTTTTTGAACCGGTGGAAGCTGGGCATGTCGATGACGCCGGGGTCCAATGAACCGTCCTGAATCATCTCGTTGAGGTCGGAGGTCGTCTTCCCTCGTTTAGCCAGCACCTTTTTCAGTTGGGCTTTGGCTGGATTCGGCGCCTTGTCGTTGCCGGGGAGGGTCGACTCGAGGGCATCGCAATCATGGGAAACATCTTCACGTAGCGCGCACAACAGCCACGCCTCGCTCTTGGGGTTGGGGATCATGGGAACCCCATGATTGAAGCCTTCTGCAGCGAAACCATCCATCATGGATTTCCATTTGGATTCAAAGTTGCCGCGTTTTTGAGAATGGGTGCCGTCGGCATCCCGAAAGAGCACGGCAGCCACGGGAGCCCCATGCTCAGCAGTTCTTTTCTCTTTGGCCAGCAGGGCCAAGGCCCGAGCGTTTTTAAAGAAGACGGCGTTTTCCATTTCATTTTTCTTACCGGCCAACCGCATGGGCAGATTTCTGGAATTCGTAGCAACTTCATGTTCGGTAACGAACTCCATCACTTTCGAATCAAATGGAGAATCGCCGACCAATTCATCCAGCAGGCGGTCCAGAATCAGCCCCATGGGACCTGGCTGGAACTCCGAGCCGGTGCACCGGCGCTGGCCGAAGTCACACTGCCCCATGTCGGTCTTTCCTTCCCCGGAAACCAGGAAGAACATGACTCAATCCCCGTCCTTCTTCGCGGACGTGGAAGAGAGCCGCTCCACCATGGTGGTCAAATCGGTGTCCGCGAAGACCTCGCCGGGGCCCAGCATCCCCAGCTTGTCCCGCGTCTCCTCCTGCTCGAAGTAGCGGCAAGTGCGGGTGTACCCTTCTGGGGTCTTGTATATCAAATGGACTCCCGCCCGTGCGACGTCATCGTCGAGGTAGTTGAGCACCATGGGGCTGTGAGTGGTCACCACGACCTGTTTGCCACGCTTCCCCTGGTCGACGAGGAAGTCCATCAATTTTTCCACCAGCGACGGATGCACGCCGTTCTCGATCTCGTCAAACAGGAGGAACCGGTGCGGACCGTAGGCCTGCGCGAGGATGGCGATCACGCGCAGGAAGCCGTCGTTGATGTGGGCCGCGTCGACCGTGCCGCTGCCCGGGTAGGACTCCTGGATGCGCAGGTTCCTCCAGCCGTACTTCCCATTGGCGACACGCCATTCTGAGAGCCCGGGATAAAACTCACGGAGTTTCTCGAGCAGCTCCTCCCTGGCACCGGTCGGGAGTTGGTCGAGATACGAGGCGAGGCGTTCGCCTCCAGGCCCCATATCGACTGCTTTTCGCGACTTTCTGCGGAGTTTGTCCGGTGACAGCAGCTCCAGCGAACAGAGAGATGATAGATTTTCTTTAACTTCTGAGAGGGCAGGGTGAAATTCAGACAACTTCAATGTTGAAAGGACGGACCCATCATACTCAAAGGAAACTCGCGATGACGCCGGAGTTATGTTGGAGTCATCTTTATTTATGCTGAGTTTGCCGTCTTTCAATCTCAATATGCCTTTTTGGAATAGCACGTTAGAGTCGCCATTTTCCATTTCCAGCATGATGGTCTCGCTGGTGCACTTCAACATGGTACAATTGAAACGCGCCTCCCACTTCGCCTTTTTCCCATCTGCCAAGGTCATTCCAACTTCCAGCTCGATAACTGGCGTTCGTTTCCCAAAATGACTGGATAAATCGGCTGGTTTCCACTCACGCATCTCAATCCAAGAACGCACATCCCCGATGATGATGTGAGAAATCAGGTCAAACGCCTGGAGTATGGTCGTTTTTCCTGCACCGTTGAGCCCGATCAAACAAGAAAAACCATTCAATTGAAATTCGGGCGGAAGTGATAGGGGAAAGGCGAATTCTGGTATCTTGAAATCAACCAGCGATTTGAAGTTAGCTATGTGAAACCAATTGATCATCGGCCACCTCAGGGTGCCGGAAATTATCCATGTCGCCAAGCTGGAAGTCAAGGCAACGTTCTTCCATCTTCCCCGTTGACATCGCACCCCCTTGGTGTTTCCAATTTTTGAGTCTCGCGAAATGCCGGCGCCACCATGCGCCCTGGTCCTTGTGTCCCCGGCCGGCTTCAGGTAGATTGGCGAACCATGAACAACGTCAATCTCTCCTCGTTCATCTGGTCGGTCGCCGACCTGCTGCGCGGTGACTACAAGCAGTCCGAGTACGGCAAGGTCATCCTGCCGTTCACCGTGCTTCGGCGCCTCGACTGCGTGCTCGAGGCGACCAAGCCCGCTGTCCTGCGCGAATTGGCCGCCCGCACCAAGGCCGGGCTGAACCCCGAGCCGTTCTTGCTGCGCGCCGCCGGCTTGCACTTCTATAACGCCTCGCCGCTGGACATGAAGAAGCTCCTGGGCGACTCGGACCACCTGCGCGAGAACCTGGAGGCCTACGTCCAGGCGTTCTCGCCGGCGGTGCGCGACCTCTTCGAGCACTTCGACTTCCACACCCAGATCGAACGGCTCGCCAAGGCGCGGCTTTTGTACCTGGTGGCCGAGAAGTTCGCCAACATCGACCTGCACCCGGCGGTGGTGGACAACGCCGAGATGGGTGCGGTCTTCGAGGAGCTCATCCGCAAGTTCGCCGAAATCTCGAACGAGACCGCCGGCGAGCACTTCACCCCCCGCGAGGTCATCCGGCTGATGGTCAACCTCATCTTCATCGAGGACGACGACGCCCTGACCCGCCCGGGCGTGGTGCGCTCGATCTACGACCCCACCGCGGGCACCGGGGGCATGCTCTCGGTGGCCGGCGAGCACCTGGCCGAGCTCAACCCCGCCGCCCGCCTGGTGATGTACGGCCAGGAGCTCAACCCCGAGTCCTACGCCATCTGCAAGGCCGACATGCTCATCAAGGGGCAGGACATCGGCAACATCATCTTCGGCAACACCCTCTCGGCCGACGGTCTCCCGGGCGAGCACTTCGACTACATGCTCTCCAATCCGCCGTTCGGCGTGGAGTGGAAGAAGATCGAGAAGGAAATCCGCCGCGAGGCCGAGCAGCAGGGGTTCTCGGGCCGCTTTGGCCCCGGCCTGCCGCGGGTGAGCGACGGCTCGCTGCTGTTCCTGCTGCACCTGGTGTCCAAGATGCGCCCGGCCAAGGACGGCGGCTCGCGCTTCGGCATCGTGCTCAACGGCTCCCCGCTGTTCACCGGTGGCGCGGGCTCGGGCGAGTCCGAGATCCGCCGCTACATGCTCGAGAACGACATGGTCGAGGCCATCATCGGCCTGCCCACGGACATGTTCTACAACACGGGCATCTCCACCTACGTCTGGATCGTCAGCAACCGCAAGCCCGCCCACCGGCGCGGCAAGCTGCAACTGATCGACGCCTCGGGCTTCTGGCAGAAGATGCGCAAGAGCCTGGGCTCCAAGCGCAAGGAGCTCTCGCCCGAGCACATCGAGGACATCACCCGCCTGTTCGGCGACTTCGAGGAGGTCACCCGCGACGGCGCCCCCATCTCGCGCATCTTCCACAACGAGGACTTCGGTTACCGCACCATCACCGTCGAGCGGCCGCTTCGCGACGAGGCCGGCCGGGTCGTCAAGGGCGCCAAGGGCAAGCTCAAGGGCAAGCCCCAGCCCGACGCAGCCCTGCGCGACACCGAGAACGTGCCGCTCTGCGAGGACGTGGACGTCTACTTCAAGCGCGAGGTGCTCCCCCACGCCCCCGACGCCTGGATCGACCCCGAGAAGACCAAGGTCGGCTACGAGATCCCCTTCAACCGCCACTTCTACGTGTTCAAGCCGCCCCGGGACCTGGCCGAGATCGACGCCGACCTGAAGGTCGTCACCGACCGCATCCTGTCGATGATCGGGGAGTTGACGCGATGAGCTTTTCCGGTCATATTTCCCCCAATAGAACCCGCCAAGGCTCTGCGCGTGAGCGCTTCCTCAAACCGGCGGGTCGATTTCTTCTTGCTTTGGAGTGCGGTGACCTGGCACCGCATCTTTCCCTCCGCCGCTGCGCAGCCGCCGCGGAGCTGCGTTTTCCCCTTCCCACTATGGACTGCGGTGACCTGGCACCGCGTTTTCCCCTCCGCCGCGGTGCAGCCGCCGCGGAGCTGCTTCATATGGACTGCGGTGACCTGGCACCGCGTTTTCCCCTCCGCCGCGGCGCAGCCGCCGCGGAGCTGCTTCATATGGACTGCGGTGACCTGGCACCGCGTTCTCCCCTCCGCCGCGGCGCAGCCGC
>CALKWH010000389.1 GCA_938004375.1 uncultured Pseudomonadota bacterium | reverse complement strand
AGATCGTATTCGGTGACTGGAGTTCAGACGTGTGCTCTTCCGATCTACGCGGTCCTGGCCATAGAGGACACGGGGTCCGGCATGACGCCCGAGGTCCAGGCCCACATCTTCGAGCCGTTCTTCACCACCAAGGGGCCGGGGAAAGGCACCGGGTTGGGGCTCGCGACGGTCTACGGGATCGTCCGCCAGAACGGCGGCTTCATCCAGGTCCACAGTTCGCCCGGGCGCGGCACGCGGCTCGAGCTGCACCTTCCACGGGCCGACGGCGCGCCGGAGCCGCAGGAGCTCTTGGAGCAGGCGCCGGCGTGCGCCGTGAACGGGGAGCACATCCTGGTCGTGGAGGACGAGCAGGACCTGTTGAAGGTCATCGAGCGGACCCTGCGCAGGCTCGGCTATCGCGTGACGGTGGCCCACTCTCCCTCCGAGGCGTCGCAGATCTTCCGGGCGGCGCCGGGCGACTTCCACCTGCTCCTGTCCGACGTCATCATGCCCGAGCGCACCGGCAAGGACCTGTGGCAGGAGCTCCGGCAGGAGAGCCCGACGCTGAGGTGCCTGTTCATGTCGGGATACATGTCCAACGTCATCGCGCGGCATGGCGTGCTCGAGCCCGGCGTCGAGTTCCTGCAGAAGCCGTTCTCCGCCGCGGAGCTGGCCGCGAAGGTCCACGCCGTCCTCGTGCGCTCCGGGCCCTGACGCCCGTCGGATTCCCTGCGGTCAGTTCGCCTGTCCGGCCGGACCGTCGAGCACCAGGCGCACCTTGGTGAGCAGAAGGGACGCCCGGAAGGGCTTCTGCAGGAAGTGGACATCCGCGTCGAGGATGCCCTCGTGGTCGATGACGTCGGCCGTGTAGCCGGACATGAAGAGGCAGGGCAGGGCGGGGTGGTCGCGACGCAGGGCCTCGTAGAGCTCGCGGCCGTTCATCCCGGGCATGATCACGTCGGTGATGAGCAGATCCAGGGTGTTCGCGCGCGCGGCCAGCTCCAGGGCCTTCTCGGCGTTGTCGGCGGCCAGCACATGGTAGCCCGAGCGTTTGAGGACCGAGGTGCCCAGCCGCAGGAGGGCCTCCTCGTCCTCGACGAACAGCACGGTCTCGTGACCCCTGACGTCCCGCACGGGGGGCACGCCCGAGGTCGAAGCGGTGACCGGACCGTGGGCCCGCGGCAGATCGATGGTGAACACCGTGCCCGCGCCCGGCCGGCTGATCGCCCGGATCTCGCCATGGTGCTGATGGACGATGCCATAGACCGTCGGCAGGCCCAGGCCGGTGCCGTGACCGGTCTCCTTGGTCGTGAAGAATGGCTCGAAGATGTGGTCAAGGATGTCGCGGCTCATGCCTGCGCCGCTGTCGGAGAAGCGCAGGCGGGCGTACTCCCCGGCGGGAAGCACGCCGGCTGAGGACGGGCTGTCTGACAGGGAAATGCGGCTCGTCGAGACACGGATGACCCCTCCCTGGGGCATGGCGTCGCGGGCGTTGGCCGCGAGGTTGAGCAGGATCTGGTGAAACTGCGTCGCGTCGATGAGGGCGGGCGGGAGCGCCGGATCGAGCTCGGCGCGCACCTCGATGTTCTCCCCGACCAGCTTTCGGATCAGGGAGAGGCTGTCCTGGACCAGGGCGTTCAGGTCCAATACGCGGGGCTCGGAGGCCTGCTTGCGCGCGAAGGCCAGCAGCTGGCTCGCGAGCCCACGGCTGCGGGACGCGGCCCGCTGGATCTCACGCACGTCGGCGAGGTTCGGATCCTCGCCGTCCAACCGCTCGACGAGGGCGTCGGCGTAGCCCAGGATCACGCTGAGCATGTTGTTGAAGTCGTGAGCCACGCCGCCGGCCAGCCGGCCGATGCTCTCGAGCTTCTGGGACTGCAGCAACTGCTCCTGGCGCTGCAGCAGCGTGCGCTCCATCTTCAAGCGCACCAGGGCGTTGGAGATCGATGCGCCCAGCGCATGGAGCATGGCCAGGTCGGCGGGCCCGAAGGCCACGGGGCCGGACCGGTACTCGAGGCAGAGGACGCCGGAGAGCCGGTCGCCCTCGAACAGGGCGACGGCGGCCTGGGAGACGACCCCGCTCTCGAGCAGGTAGAGCCGCTCCCGGACGGCCGAGTCGGGCAGGGAGAAGGGGTCGGGGATGTGGAGCTGGCCCTCCTCGCGCAGCTGGTTCAGCCACCAGGGGAAGTCGTCCTGGGCGAGGCACTGCAGCACCGGCAGACGGGGCGCCTCACCGGTCGCACAGCCCTCGTGGGTGACGCTCATGTGGCCGGTCTCGTGGTTCATGGCAAACAGTAGACAATGAGACGCCTGGTAGAAGCGGCCTATGCGCCGCAGGCTGTCGGTGATGATGCCGTCGACATCGGCGGCGGAGCACGCGATGAGCCGCGTGGCGATGCGGGACATCTCCTTCTCCATCTCCTTTTGCCGCCGCAACTGGTTCTCGGCCGCCCGGGACGACGAGATGTCCTCGACGAGGCAGGCGATCTGGCGATCCGAGGGGCGGTACAGCGTGACGTGCAGGACCTTGCCCGGGAGCAGGTCCTCTTCGTCGAACGAGGCCGTGTCCCACGAGGAGAAGACATACAGGAGCAGCTCCATGTGGAAGGCCTTGAGTCCCGGGAAGGCCTGGCCGAAGTCATGACCGACGACCTCCTCGGGGTGTTTGCCGACCAGTGCCAGGAAATGGGTGTTCGCGTAGGAAACGACGAAGTCCATCGGGGTCACGGGATCGTCCCCGGGCACCGCCTCGAGGATCAGGAATCCAAGGGGCATGATTTCAAAAATGTTTTGAAAGCGATGACTTGGACGTAGGGGGGATGCGTCACCGGTTGGTGGTTCGGGGGGAGGCGTTCGCATGGATCCACTCTCCGGGACGCCACCGCGTCCGTCAAGAAATAATCGGATGTTCGACTGCCGATTTTTAATTTTTTTTTGGCAAGTGTATATCAAATCGTTTGGCGGGCGAGGTCGTCAGGGGGGGGGGCAGCGCCTCGCGTACCTTGGCCGCGAGCTCGCTGGAGGAAAAGGGCTTGTGTAAAAAATGCACGCCGTCCTCCAGGACGCCCTGGTGCCCGATGATCTCCCGGGTGTAGCCGGACATGAACAACCGTCGAATCCCGGGGTATTGGGACCGAACGGCTTCGGCGAGCTCCCGCCCGTTCATCTCGGGCATGACCACGTCCGTGATGAGCAGGTCGATGGGGCCAGGGTGTTCGCGCACCAAATCCAGGGCCTGTCGCGGCGTCGAGGCCGCCAGCACCTGATAGCCCTGCCGGGTGAGCACCCGCCGGGCGAGTTTGAGGATCGACTCCTCGTCTTCCACCAGCAGCACCGTCTCCGTGCTTCGAGCGCTCTTTGGACCGACCGGCGCACCGGCGACCGGCGTCGCTCCCAAAGGCTCCACCTTGCGGTCGCCGGCGTACAGCGGCAGCCACAATTCAAACACGCTCCCCGCCCCCAGGGTGCTGCGGACGCGGACGCCGCCACCGTTCTGGCGCGCGATGCCGTAGATCATCGACAGGCCGAGCCCGGTACCCTTCCCCGTCTCCTTGGTGGTGAAGAACGGCTCGAACAGGTTGGCCAGGGTCTCGGGGCTCATTCCGCAGCCGTCGTCGGAAACCCTGAGGACCAGATAGTCTCCGGCTTCGAGCTCTTCTGACGGCTGCGCCAGGTGCTCGGACCGGGTTCCGATGGTGATTGTCCCGGGACCTTCGAGGGCGTCCCGGGCGTTGACGCACAGGTTGGCCAGAATCTGGTCCACCTGGCTGGGGTCGATGAGCACCGGTCCCAGACCTGTGCCCGGCTCCCAGATCAGCCGGTGCTCCTCGCCGATGAGCCGTCGGAGCATGGCGAGGGTGCCCTCGACGATCGCGTTCAGATCGAGCACCTGGGGGGTGACCGTCTGCCTTCGCGCGAAGGCCAGCAGTTGGCGGGTGAGGTTCGCGGACTTCTGGGCGGCCTGGCGGACCTCCTCGAGCTCCTCGCGCAGAGAAGAGTCCGGCTCCAGTTGCTCCAGGACCAGCTCGACGTTGCCCTTGATGACCGACAGCATGTTGTTGAAGTCGTGGGCCACGCCCCCGGCGAGCCTTCCCACGGACTCCATTTTCTGGGCCTGGACCAGTTGAGCCTGGGCGCGTCGCTCCCGATCCAGCAGATCATTGAGGTCGCTGCGGACCAGACCGATGGTCTCCACGAGGTGGGCCAGCGGGTTGTCCGGGGAGATCCGGGGGGCGGGGATCTCCTCTCCGGCATGCCACAGCAGCATGCCCAGGGCATCGCTCAATTCTTCGAGGTCCGCCGCGCTCACGGCGAGGTTCCGTCTGCGGTCCAACGCATCCGGGGTGCCGGAGAGGTCGTTGATCCGCTCGAAGGCCTCCGAAACCGAGCCGACGATCAGGACCTTCTGTTGCAGAAAGGGCGAAAAGACCTGGATGGCGATGCGGGTCAGGCTGTCCGGGTTGACGGCCACGTGGACGGCCCGGGTGTTGCAGGTGAGGCGGTTTATCCGGTCCGCCTCCCTGGCCCACCGTTGCCGCAGTCGGAGAGAGCGGATGGCGGTCATCCCGGTGTAATCCACGATGATGTAGGGAACGGCCGTCAGGTGATTCTCGACGAGGACCCGCTCCAGGAGCTTTCCTCCCTGGAGGATGTCGTCCTCGCAGGTGACGGGGCCGGAGACGGAGACGAAGTAGAGTTTCTCGGGAATCAGCCCGACGCGGTAAGTGCACCTCGTCCTGCGGTTGATGTAGACCCAATCCTCGTTGAAGACGACGTCCGCGGGGTGCAGCGGTCTGGCGGGCGCCTCTCCGGGGGTTATGGCGTCGAGCATCCGCCGAGCGAGCCGGATTCCCTCGGTGAGATCGTCGCCCACCGCCACCTGGAAGCGGGTCCGGTAGAGTCGCTGGGCGTGACGGATGAAGGCCTTGAGCCAGTCCGGCTGGTGGAGGAGGACGACCCCGCACAGGATGTCCTGATGCGCGAGGAAGCTCGCGATCTGGGCCTTCAGGAGCGGGAACGGGAGGCGACCGGAGATCTTGGCGAGATCCCGGATCTGGATGTACGGCGCCTTCACGCCGTGTCGCAGCCGGAAATCCTCCAGCGCCCGGTCGAACGACCCGACGTCGAAGTTCTTCATGGTCCCGGTGGTGTCGATGAAGACGATGGACTCGGCGACTTTGGTGACGTAGATATAATAATCTTCCCGAAGATGAATCTTTTCGGTTCCATGCAGGACGTCTTCGGGCGGCACAGGGGCGGGGTGCTGCGTTCTCGATGGCCCCGACCGTCGTCCGTCACGCTTCATGAAACCCTCCGCGTTTCGGGAGCGGACCCGAAACCAAACTCGATGACTAGGTCGGCCGGTGACGGCCGGATGTTTAGCCGGTTGGCGGTATCAGGAAATTTCAGATGGTCTCAGTCTTCCTCGGGGTACAACTTTTTGACACAGGTCGGGCACAGGCCGTGGGAGAACTCCGCCTCGGAGTGATCGTGGATGTAGCTCTCCAGATCGTCCCAGGCCCCCTCGTCGTTGCGGATCTTCTTGCAGCTCGAGCAGATCGGGAGCAGTCCCCGCAGGACCCGGATGTGCTGCATGGCCTGCTCCAACTCGGCCTTCTGCTTGGCCAGCTCACGGTAGAGGTTGAGGGTCTCGTTGTTGAGCTGGGTCATGCGGTTCATCACCAGGTCGTCGACCGAGGAGCCCACGGTCCCCAGAAGGAGCAGGTCGTCGCGCCTGCGCAGCACGGTGACCCGTGTCCGGGTCACTTCGACCGGCGTTCCGTGGGCCGGCACCTCGAGCGAGAGCGCCTCGCCGGGCATGAGGGCGAGCACGGCCGCGGCGTCGCGCGCATCCAGGTGCGTCCACAGGAGGGCGTCGGTCCGCCGCAGCGCGGGGAGCAGCCCGCCGTGGCGCGGGATCATGCGCGTGAGGGTTCCGTCGGGGGTGAAGCTCGCGATCAGGAACCGGTCAGGCTGCGCCAGCCGCTCCAGCTCCTCCAGCAGGACGTCTTCCCGGTGCGGGGTCACGGGGCCTGCTCCATCCACGCCTCGGCGAGGGCCACCGCCTCGGCGGCTTCGGTCGCGGTGCCGTCGACGCCCTGGGACAGGACCAGATCCTCCATGTTCCGGGTGGCCATGCCCCCGACCATGATGCGCAGTCCGGAAAGGCCGGGATTGGCCCGCGCCAGGCGGACGAGCTCCAGCGCCCGCTCGAGGTGGTAGGGCATGGTGACGGAGATCGCGACCAGCTCGGGCCGGAACTCCTCGATCATGTCCAGGAGGGCGTTCTCCGGGACGTTGGCGCCCAGGTAGCGGACGTGCCAACCGCCCAGCTCCAGCAGGTCGGCCAGCATCCAGGCACCTATCTCGTGCAGCTCGCTGGGCGCCGACGTCACGATGGCGCGACGGGCCTGGCGCGCCGTCGTGAAGCGGAACGTGGCGAACCCGGCCATGACGCGCCCCACGACGGCCGACGCCAGGTGCTCCTGGGCCACGCTGATGCGCCCCGCTTCCCACAGGTTGCCGACCTGGACCAGGAGCGGCTGCAGCAGATCGATGTACAGCGAGACGAGGTCTTCGGGGACCCGCACCTTGGGCGACACGAGCTCGAGCGCCCGGCGCGCGTCCCCCTGGAACAGCGCCTCCAGGACCGGGGCGCGCAGGTCGTCCCAGGTGCCGGCGACCGGCGCGGGCTCCTGCGGCGGTGTGGCGGCGGCGTCCAGCAGGCGCTCGTGGGAGCGGATCATCCAATCGTAGACCTCGAGGATGGGCGTGGCCGTCTGGTCTCCGAGGTGTTCTCTCACCGCGTCCATCCAGATCCGCAGCGCCGCCGGGAAGTAGTCCCGGGCCAGCCCCTGTCCCATGTAGGACCGGTAGACCCACGGGAGCGTGCGCGCCAGGAGCCCGTACTGCGAGAAGACGAAGACCGTGGACATGAACGCGTGGTGGTTCTCGTGGTTGAGCTCCAGCATCCGGTAGGATCGTCCGCCCAGCCAGCCCGGCAACCCGGGGTGCGCCTGGACGCGGGAGTTGACGACCGCGACCATCGCGGGGCCGGCCGCCTGGAATTGCCGGGCGAGGGCCGGCGGAACGCAGAATGACGGGAGCTCGGGGAACAGCGGGCTGGAGTTCATGTAGTCCTTTCCGTGGGACGCCGTGATTCGAGGGCGCCCGGCACGTTCGGTCAGGGTGTACCAGTCTATCCCAGGTTCGGACCCAGCGTCAAAGAATCACCAGGAATAAAAAATAATTGACGCCTCGAAAGTCCGTGTGGATACTTTTCCCAACCGGGGATCCCACGACCCGGTTTCCCGTCCCACGGACTTTGACCTGGGGAAGTCACCCAGCCGGGAGCGGAGGTGTCCCGATCCATGTTCAGGATTTGTGGTCCATGCGGCCTGCCGGGGTTCGCCCGCGCCATGAAATGTCCCGGGTGCGGGGCCGACCTCGCTTCGACGCCCGTGGTCGAGGGCGATGAACTGACGGGGGCCGTCATCGAGGGACGGTATCGGCTGGTCTCCTTCATCGGAGAAGGCGGCATGGCCTGGGTGTACCGGGGAGTTCATCTGGAAATCGGGTCCTCCGTGGCCGTCAAACTGCTCAAGCCCATGATCGCCTACAACGAGGGGTTGCTCGCGCGCTTCAAGAAGGAGGCGTCCTCCACCAGCGCGCTGTCCCATCCGAACATCCTCTCCGTCATCTCCTCGGGGGAGACGGCGACGGGGCTGCATTACATGGTCTCCGAGTTCATCCAGGGGACCACGCTCTCGGCGTTGATCCGGCAGGAGGGGAAGCTGCCCCTGGCCCGCGCGGTGGACATCATGCGACAGGTCCTCACCGGGCTCGAGGAGGCCCACGGCCTCGGGATCGTGCACCGGGACCTCAAGCCCGAGAACGTGATGGTCATCCCCCTGCGCTCGGGGACGGACTTCTGCAAGATCGTCGACTTCGGCATCGCCCTGAGACGGATCGAGGGGGAGAGTCGCCTGACTCGCCAGGGGGAGGTCATCGGGACGCCCGAGTTCATGGCGCCCGAGATCATCCAGGGTCGGGACGCGACCCCGGCGACGGACCTGTACGCCGCCGGCGTCATGCTCTACGAGATGCTCACCGGGGTGCTGCCGTTCGGCGGCGGCAACCTGACCGACATCCTCATGAAACACCTCAACCGGGAGGCGACCCCGATCCGGCAGGTGGAGCCCGCCGTTCCGCAGGAGGTGGAGAACCTGATCACCCTGGCCCTGGTCAAGGATCCCGCCCTCAGGATCGCCTCCGCCACCGAGTTCCTGCGCCGGTGGGAGCTCGGGCCACGGCAGGCAGCCAGCGCGTGCCGGACCTGCGGCGAGC
>CALKWH010000388.1 GCA_938004375.1 uncultured Pseudomonadota bacterium | reverse complement strand
GATCGTATTCGGTGACTGGAGTTCAGACGTGTGCTCTTCCGATCTCGATCCCGACAACCCCACCGGCGACGACGGCATCACCCTCACCCACGCGTCGTTCATCCCGCCGTACCTGTGGGCGGCCAACGAGACGAACAACTCGGTGACCAAATACAACACCGACACCAAGACCGAGGAGGGCATCTACTGGGTCGGCGCCAACCCCAGCCGCACGGCGGTGGACCTGGACGGCAACATGTGGGTCGGCGGCCGCGACGACGGGCGCCTGACCAAGGTCCTGTGGGACGCCACGAGCTGCCCCGAGATGAACAACGGCACCCCCGGGATCCAGACGTCCTCGGGCACCAACCAGGTGAACTCGGCGGGCAACCCCCGCGCCGACGACTGCGTCGCGTACAGCGCGGTCCCCGAGCCCTCGCGGCCCAGCATCCGCGGCGTGGCCGCCGGCCCCGACGGCACCGTGTGGGTCGGCTACTCCTCGGGCGGCGTGCAGGGCATCGACCCCACGACCTTCGCCCTCACCCCGTTTTACAGCGGTATCGGCGTCGTCCCCCGCTGGCAGCCCGACGCCAACGGCGTGCAGCAGAACACCGGCACCTTCGAGAACGTCAACGGCGCCTACGGCATCGTCGTGGACTCGGCTGGTTATCTCTACATCGCCCCCTACGACGACCGCACCAGCTTCTCGGTGTTCGACACCAACACCCGCACGTGGGTGGGCCGCTTCCACGGGCTGTGCGGCTCCTACGGCATCGGCCTGGACGGCCAGGGCCGCATCTGGTTCGGCTCGTACACCGGCTGCAGCGGCATCAACATGTACGACCCGGCCGAGCGCAAGCTCTACTCCTTCACCATCCCCACGACGGTCACCACGCTCACCCCCGGCATGACCTCGGGGGTCTCGATGGTCAGCGGTGACTGCTGGGCGCAACGACGGGGGGCTTCCACCATGCAGGTCCTGGGCGTGGCCGCCGAGCCCGCCACCGGCGACATCTGGGCCAGCCTGTGGCAACTGGGCTATACCATGCGCCTGCACATCGACGAGATGAACTACGCCAACAGCACGATCACCTACATCGGCACGCTGCGCGACGCTGGAGGGAACATGCTCCCGGGCGTGTCCAGCACCGATCTGCGCGGCGTGGGCTTCGACCAGCACGGCTACGCCTGGACCCTGGGGCTCAACTCCGGGCGCGTGTGGAAGATCGATCCGGCCACCAACGCCCGGGCCGCCGACCTGCCCGCGGGCCAGACTATCGGCGTGGGCACGCACTACACCTACAGCGACTTCACGGGCTCCACCGCGCTTTCGTTCACGGCCCCCCGCGGCTTCTGGACGTACGTCTTCAATTCCCTGTTCGAGGCCGCCCAGGTCGACGCCATCGTGTGGGAGGCCTATGTGCCCATGGGCACCGCCGCGGGCATCCGGATCCGCGCGCTGGACGCCTTCGGGAACCCGTCCTCGGGCTGGCTCCCGGCCGACATCGGCGGCGTGCCGCAGTACTTCGAGTACCCGGTGGGCGGTTCGACCCAGACCATCGATCTTTCGGCCAACGGCGGACCGCTGGTGGGCTGGAGCTTCGAGGTGAACATCCGGCTCGCCACCACCGACCGCGCGGTCCGTCCCATCGTCAACGACGTGCGCCTCGAGTGGCAGCGCCCGTAGCGAGGCCGACATCATGAAGAGCAACTCCGTTCGTGTGACCCTTTTCCTGGCGTCCCTGGGGCTCGCCGCCCAGCTCGGCTGCAACTCCCACGCGTCGTTCCCCTACGATCAGAGCCTGTGCGGCAACGGCCAGCTCGACCCGGTCGAGGCCTGCGACATGGACGAGGAGCACGGCGACCTGCGCTACAACGGCCCCTCGTGCCACGACCTGGAGGGCTACGCGGGCGGCACGCCCGGCTGCGTCGACTGCCGGCTCATCCACGAGGGATACTGCATCCCGAAGAAGCCCTGCAACGCCTTCCAGTCCACCGAATGCCCGGACGGCGCCGCCTGCTACTTCTTCCCCGAGAGCCAGGCGACCGGTTGCGCACCGTGGGGCGGACATGCGCCCGGGGAAAACTGCGATGACTCCTCCTCGTGCCAGCCGATGTCCCTGTGCATCGATGTTCAGCAAAAAGGGAAGATCTGCGTCCTGATGTGCGACAGAAGCGGCCCCTTCTGCCCCGGAAACACCGCCTGCCTGAACGCCGACCTCCCCGACCCCATGGGTTACTGCGAGCCCCTCGAGCTCGAGTGCGACCCCATCACCGACAACCGCTGCCTCGAACCCGAGGCCTGCTACTTCTTCCGTTTCCAGAACCAGGAAACCCAGGTTCAATGCACCACCCCGTCCGGCAACGATGCGCTCGAGGACGACGACTGCTTCTCAGCGGATCAGTGCATGCCCACGCTCACGTGCATCGACACCAAATGCAGGGTCCTGTGCAACACCGGCACCGAGTGCGCCCCGGGACAACTCTGCGGGGAAGGGCTGGGCTTTCTCGACTACGGCTTGTGCCCGAAGGGCATGAGCTGCGACCCGGTCACCGGCGACGGCTGCCGGGGCGGTGAACTCGCCTGCGTCTTCGGCGACGCCCTCGACGGCAACCGGTATTGCCGGCTGCCGGGGCCGCTGTCCGAAGGAACCTTCTGCTCCTCCAACAGCGAGTGCGGCCCGGGCCTGTTCTGCTCCCCCCTCACGTCCAGCGATGAGAACCCGATCTGCATCCCGCTCTGCAGCGACCGCAAAACCTGCCTCAACGGCAAGGTCTGCGCGATGGGCTCCAGTGACTTCATGCCCGGGCTGTGTGTCGTCCCAGCGAGCTGCGCCATTCTGGAGAATGACTGCCTTCCCCCTCACGTCTGCACCATCGTCAATTCCATCGGGGAGACCGCCTGCGTGAACCCGGGCCCTGCCCAGGCCAACGAGTCCTGCAGCCTCTACCAGGCCTGCGGTCCCGGGCTCTTCTGCGACGACCTGGGCAATGGCAATCGCGCCTGCCGGTACCTGTGTGATCGATACGACCCGCCAAACTGCCCTCAGGGAGGCAATTGCGCTGAGATGTTCTGGGAGTGGGACCAGGTCGGCGTCTGCAAATAACCGTCAATCCAGAATCCAGGTCAACTCGTGCTTGTTGTGGTGCTGGTGCACCAGGCGGGCGCCGGGGATCTCGAGAAACGCGTCGATGGCGTCCCAGTCGGTGGCGCCCTGGAACTTGACCGTGCACAGAAAGTTCGTCACGTGACCGGAGTCCAGCCAGCGGCGCACCAGCGCCAGCAGGCGCTCCGGGTAGCAGATGATGTCCGAGAACAGCCAGTCCACGTCGCCGGCCTCGTCGGGCTCGAGCGCGAAGGCGCTCTGCGCCCGGTAATCGACATGGCGGTGGTGCATCAGCGCATGGGTGAGAGGCGCCTTGTCCACGGCGATCACGTGGCAGCCGGCCTGCACCAGCGCCCAGGTCCAGCCGCCGGGGGCCGCGCCCAGGTCCAGCACGCGGGCGCCGCGCGCCGGACGGGCGCCGTGGACGGTCATGGCCTCCCAGAGCTTCAGGTACGCCCGGGACGGCGGCTCGGTCTTGTTCTCGTGGAACTCCGCCTCGCCCAGGGGGACCCGCGCCCGCGGCGCGGTCGAGAACCACATCCGGTCCGGAGACGGCAGCGAGAAGGCGCCCCAGGGCCCAGCCGGCAGCGGCGCGCCGAAGTGCAGGCGCTCCACGCCCAGGCGACGGACCTGCCCGGCGATGAGCTCGCCGCGGCGGTGGTGGTGCTCGCCGTGGTGCACCCACGGGATCCGGTACTCGCGCAGGAGCGCGGCGGCCTTCGAGATGCTCTCCACAGGGGCCTCGACCACGTCCGGCCACACGTCCGCGGCCCAGATCACGGGCTCTGCGTCACCGTCGCAGAGAAACAGGCGCCCCACCTGCTCGCGCACGGGCACAGAGCGGCGCTCGAGCTCGGCGTCGAGCTCGTGTTCGAGGAAGCGGGGGGCGAGGTAGATCGTGGACATGGCGACGGTCTTAGCGGCGGACCACCCGGAGGCCGTTGGTGTAGAACCGGAAGCTGGGTTCTCCGGCATACCGGAAAGTCACGGTGCAGTAGGACGCGCTCGACCCCCATCCGCTCCCGCGCCCGGCCGCGCGCTCGGTGCCCGAGGCCGGCCCCCGATAGTCAGTCAGGGTCCCGGCCGGAACCGTCCCGTACCAATCCCAGACCCACTCCGCGATGTTCCCGGAGAGGTCGTGGATCCCCAGTTCGTTCGCCAGTTTCGATCCCACCTGGTTCGTCCGCTCGGTCAACGTGCGGCCCGCCTCGGAGGTGTGGTAGCCGAACACCGCGAAGTCACCGATGGCGTTGATCCCCGTGCTCCCGGCGAACGCCTTCGCGTAGCCGGTGGTGTTCACCGCCCCGGGGGCCGCAGTGTCCGCGCCCATGGCCGCCCACGTCCACTCCAGGTCCGTCGGCAGCCGGTACCCGTTCGCGTCCCAGGCCGCGACCGCGGCGTCCCAGGCCGGGTGGTTGGGGACCTCCGGGATCTGGGCGTACGTGAGGGTGCCGAAATCGACCCCGCTCACGGAATACACCGGGGTCAGTCCTTCCAGGAGGCTCAACTTGTTGCAGAACGCGATGGCGTCGTACCAGCTCACGTTCTGTACGGGATCGGTCTGCCCGCCGGAATACTGCGGGGTGCTCGGATCCGCCCAACCCGTCACCGCGACCCACTGGGACCGCGTGATCTCGTATCGGCTCATGCGGAACGCCGACACCGTGCTCAGGTTCGTCGCCGTCGCGTCCCGCTGGAACGTACCGGCGGGGACGTGAACCAGGGTCCCGATGTTGGGCGAGAGGTAGTCGTTCGTCGTCTGCCGCGTCACCGTCACCGTGTAAGCCTGCTGGGTCCCGTCTTCGGCCGTCACCGTCACCGTCGCCGGGTTTGCGCCCACGACGAGCGCCATCGGCTGCGCGGGGGACACGTCCACCGTCGCCCAGGGCGCGTCCGCGGCGATCCCCGTCACCGTCAGGGTCGCCGCCTCCAGCGGCAGGGACACGGAGTAGGAGGTCGTGGACGGAGTGAAGACGGGAGACATGGATCCGTCGCTCAACGTCAGCGCCGAGAGGTCCGCGTTCGCGCTCCTGGCCACGCACGCGGTTTCGTCGAACCGGCACGCCGCCGAGCAGGAAAGGGTCCCGCCCCGCGGGGAGTACCCCAGGTCCGCGCAGGTCGTCCCGCCCAGCTCCGACTGGTCGCACGCCTCCCCTCCATCCAACCGGCCGTTGCCACAGTTCGTGCAGCCCGACGTATCGAAGGTGCAGTTCGGTTTGCACGCCAGGACTCCATCGAAGAAGCCCTGGCTCGTGCAGGTCCTTCCGTCAAGGTTCGTCCCATCGCACTGTTCGCCCGTGTCCAGCTGCCCGTTGCCGCAGGACACCGGCACCTCGCACAGGGTCAGGTCGAAGGCGCACGCCGCCGTGCAGCCGAGAACGCCGCCGCTGTATCCGAGGCCCTCGCAGGTCTGTCCGTCGAGCTCCGAGCCGTCGCAGGCCTCCCCGTCGTCGAGCCGGCCGTCCCCGCAGTTCGAACACCCCGAGGTGTCGAAGTCCGCACAGTCCGACCTGCAGGCCAGGATTCCGCCGAAGAAGCCCAGGTCCGCACACGTCTTGTCGTCCAGATCCGTCCCGTCGCAGGGCTCGTAGGGGCTCGCCGCCACGTTGTCCCCGCACTGGGCCGCCAGCTCGCACCGCGAGACCTCGAAGCGGCAGTTGGTCTTGCACGAGAGGGTCCCGCCGCCGAGCCCCTGCGAGGAACACGTCTGGTCGTCGAGGTTCGCGCCGTCGCACTTCTCCCCTCGGTCTACCTGCAGCAACCCGTCTCCGCAGCGCCCCCCCGTGCACACCGACAGGTCGTACGTGCAATCGGCCTTGCAGGTCAGCGGATCCGTCTGGTCGTAATAGCCCAGCGCCGAGCAGGTCGTCACCGTCATCTGGTCGCCGTCGCAGGATTCGCCGGGATCGAGGAACCCGTCCCCGCAGGTATCCACCGACTTGGTCTCCGCGTCGCAGGCCAGCGCGAGAAAACAGAAAACACAGAGAAAACAGAGGTTCTTGTACATGAGATGATTCACCCCATTGAGTTCGTCGCTCAATGTACCGTGTGGACCTCGTTTGTCAACTGACCAGAAAGAGTGCTGCTCCCTGTGGGATCTTTCGTTCGTTGCTGACTATTCACCCCCCATGAGTCATTTGACCGCTTTCCCAGGACCAGACCACACGCGAGCAGAGCTCGCGCACTCCCCGACATCAACGTCACTTTGTGCAGTAGCGGAAATCGGGGGCGCCGCCGGGGGTCGAGGACCGCAAGCGGCCGCGCCAGCCCGAGTAGCCCTTGCCCGCGCAGGAGAAACCCTTGGGGCAGTCGGCGTCGGTGGCGCACTCGCGGTGGCAGGTGTCCGACAGGCAGACCGCGCCGCGCCCGCAATGGGGCTCGACGTTGGGGCGGCAGGGCTCGCCCACCTGCAGGTCGGCGCGGACGCAAACCTTGTATACGGCACCCGGGGCCAGGCTGTCCGGCGAGAGCACCGTCAACTGGCAGCGCATGTTCCGGGCGCAGTCGTCGTCGGTCTCGCAGCGTCGGCGACAGATGGCGTCCACGCAGGTGAGCTCGGCGGCGCAGGCGCGCTCGAACTGGTCGCAGGCCGTCCCCTCGGTGGCCACGGCCTTGCGGCAGAACCGGCGCCCCCGCCCGGAGAAGGTGGTCACGTCGCGAAAATAACCCTTGCACAGGAAGTCGGCGGGGCAGTCGGTGTCATCCTCACAGGGGCGCACGCAGGTGCGGGTGTTCGTGAGACAGATGTTGTCCCCCGAGCAGCCCCACCAGGGGCAAGCTGCCTGCTCGGCGGCCTGCTCGAGCTCGTCGCGGAAGCACGCGGGCGCCGCGGCGAACGCGAGCGCGAGGAGAAAGGGGATGAGGCGGGAGATCACGGCGGACCACGGGACCGGTGTGAGGCGTCAACGCCCGGCGAAGAGGATGTCGTGCAGCCCGGGGGCGGCGGCCAGGCAGTCGGCGACGGGATCGGGCAGGCGGTGGACCGCGTGCGGGTACACCAAGGTCTGGCGAACCAGATGGCGGTAGAAGTGGGGCTCCCGGACGAACGGGTTCACGGTCCAGGTGGCGTCCTCCTTGGGGTTGAAGTAGAGCGTGGCCACGCGCAGGCGGTCCAGGCTGAGGTTGCGGCGCAACTGCTCCTTGAGCTTGGTGATCACGTCCGAGATCAGCCGGCCGGAGCGGAAGGCGGTGTCGACGATGAGGACCTGGTGATGCGCCTCGATGCGGTCGACCAGATACGGCAACCCGATGATGTTGTCGCGGAAGGACTGGTGGGTGCGCGCGGTGTTCAGGCTCACGTGATCGGGGACCCGCGCGGTCTCGCCCTTCTTGTGCAGGTATTTGTAGACCTCGTGGATGGGGAGGCCCGCGTGGATGCCGCCGGGCCACAGCGCGATGAGCACGTCAGGGACGTAGCCGTGGCCGCGGGCCATCTGCAGGGCGAGGCCGACCGCGTCGTAGTAGACCTCGCGGGCGGTGAGCCAATGCCATGGGGCCGCGTCCGTCCAGGGTGCCGCGGGCGCCGGCGGGCCGTGGAGCAGGTCCCAGGTGCGCTGGTCCTTGCTGCGGATGCGGGGATCGTCGGGGTGGTCGTCCTGCACCAGGTCGGCGAGCTCGTGGGGGTAGTCGATCCAGACCTCGCCTGGGAGCTCCTCGACGGCCACCAGCGGGATGCCGTGGTACTTCTGTTTCTCGGGCTTGTGGTGCAGCGTGCCCACCACGATACGCTCTGGGCAGTTGGCCCGCGCGCGCCGGCGCAGCGTCTCGACGATGGCCTCGATGGTGCGGCCGCTCTCGTACACGTCGTCGAGGATGAGCAGATCGTCCTCGCGGCATACCACGTCGATGACGTGCTCGAGGCCCTTCACCACCACGGAACCCTGCTGGCCGATGCCCGTGTAGCTCTCGGTGGCGATGGTGGTGTGGTTCATGAAGACGCCGCGGCTGCGGAAGAAGGCGTCCACGCCGAGGCCCACCGGGGTGCCGCCGCGCCACACCGACACGGTGTGTTTGGGCCGGATGCCGGACTCGAACAGCCTGCGGCCGAGCGAAAAGCTCATCTCGAGGAAGCGTTGCGGGGAGATGTGCAGGATCTGGACCTCGGACATGACGGACTCCAGGGGGTCAGCGGTAGAAGATCAGCGCGCGCCCGAGCCGCTCGGCGATGCGCTCGACGGCGGGGAGCATGCGCTCGTGGAACGTCCAGCGCGAGTACGGGAAGCGGAACTCGCGGCCCTCGCACAACACGAGGAAGGCCGTGTGGGGCCAGCGATCGATGGACTTCGGGTTGCGCGGCGGACCCAGCTCGCCCAGGGCGGTGACGACGTGGAACAGGACGCCGGCGCGGGAGGCGCCGAAAGCGGGCCGCGCGTGGAAGGGGCGGCCGCCGATGTCTTCGACGCAGTCGGCGCAGATCAGCGGCAGCCCGGTGGAGGGCACGTCGGCCGCGAGGGTGACGCCGCAGCGGCTGCAGAAGCCGGTGGGCGTGTGCTGGTGCTTCGAGTCCATCATCCGTCCTGCCGTGGCCTACGCAGCAGCACGTACATGCTGCCGGGACCCCCGTCCACGGGCCGCGCCGTGGAGAATGCGAGGATTCTCTTCCGAAGCGGGCCGCGTGTCAACAGGGCGAGCAGCCCTTCGCGCAGGGCGGGGACGGCGGTCTTCGAGTGGAGGCCGCGGCCGTGGATGATCAGCACGCAGCGCTTCTGCTGCTGCGCGGCGCGACCGAAGAAACCCAGGAGCTCCTCGCGGGCCTCGGCCCAGGTGAAGCCATGCAGGTCCAGGTGGTCCTGGACGGCGAACTGGCCCTTCTTCAATTGATCGAGCAGGCGCCGGTCCACCCCGGGCGCGAGACCGGTGACGAACTCGTCGAGGAACTCGATGTCGAACTCGCCGCGGCCCTCGACCAGATCCGAGAGGACGGCCAGGGCCGACTCGGGATCGTCCGCCGGCGGGCGCGGGGCGACCGGCTTCGGGGGCGCGGGGGCCACCCGTGCAGGGGCGTCCACCGGCTTCACGCCCACGAGGTAGCGCGCCAGGAGCGCGTCGTCGGACTCTTCGGGCGGCGGAGCGGGCTTCGCGGGAGGCGGCGAGGGCTTCGCGGGAGGCGGCTTTCGCACGGCATTTTTCAGTTGGTCGGCCGCCTGGGCGAAGGGGGACGAGAAGGGCTCCTCGGGGGGCTTGTAGGGTTCGGGGGCCGTCGGCGCGCCGGTCGACCGGGATTTCCTGCTCCGACGGGTCATGGCGAAGGGCTCTACTGACAGTAGATCGGGCCGGACGCGCAGGAGGCGGGGCCGTCCGGACACTGCGTGTCGCAGGTGATCCAGTTCTGGCAGGTAGAGACGGTGGTCGTGGGCAGGCAGACCTTGGTCGGGTAGGTGCCGTAGGAGCCAAGAGATAGGGAGCGGCAGGTGGAGTACGGGTCGCAGTCGTTGCTGTCGATGCACTCGTTGAGACAGTAGAACTGGTTGTTCACGTTGCCGTCCGGGGGCAGGCAGGCGCCGCGGAGGCAGTCGGCCCACTCGGAGCAGGCGCGGCAGTGCTCGCCGGCCGCCGACGGATCGGAGCAGGAGCCCGTGCGCGGCATGCACTGGAAGTCGTTGGCGGCGACCTCGAGGCACTGGTAGCCGTCGGGGCAGAAGACGTCGCGGTCGCACGGCATGGAGCAGACGTAGTTGTCGGCGCCCTGAAGGCTCAGGCAGTAGCCGTCGGTGCACTGGTCGTTGACGTGGCAGGGCTCGCAGAGGTTGCCCTCGCCCACGCAAGTGCCGTAGTCGTGGAAGCACTGGTAGGTGACCGGGGAGCCGGGCTCGCAGGTGCCCTCGCACCACGTGCAGTCGGCGACCCAGGCGCCCTGGCTCTCGCAGTAGAAGGCCTCGGCGCAGTGGCTGTCCAGCGGGCAGGAGGAGGCGCGGTCGGGATCGCACAACCGGGAGCAGTAGCGGCCGCCTTCCTCGACGGCGGGATCCGTGGCCACGCAGCGGTCGGTCTGATAGCCGCACTGCAGGTCCAGGTCGCAAGTCTCGCAGAAGTCGCGGGGCAGGCAGACGGGCGTCCCGTCACCCGGGTCGCGGCAGACCATGTCTGGCGGGCAGTCGCGGCCGGTGGTGCAGCCCATCGTACAATAGGCCAGCGCATCCTCGGCGACCGTGGAGACGCAGTCGAAGCCGTCGGCGCAGGGCTCGCTCGCGCAGGAGTCGCCGGGGCCGCCCGGGCCGGTCTCGAAGTCCACGGGGACGCACCAGTAGGCGTCGTCGGAGTAGCCGCAGTAGGTGCCCATCGGGCAGGTCACGTGGTTGTCACACTCGACCGAGCAGACACCCTCGCGGCAACCCACCAGCGCGCCGTCCGGGCAGGCGGCGTCGTTCTCGCACAACTTGCAGTCCTCGAGCTCCTCGCAGAACTCGCCCAGGGAGGCCAGCGGGCGGCAGTGGTTGGACCAGCAGGTGTAGCCATCGCGGCAGTCGGTGTTGACCTCGCACGAAGGCATGCAATAGGACACGGTCTCGCTGAACTGGATGCATTCGCCCGTCTTGCAGGGGGTGGCCTCGTCACAGGGGATCACGCACATCCCGTCGGGGAGCCCCAGGTTGCACAGCCCGGAGCAGTCGGTGTCGAGGGTGCACGGTGAACCCATACCCTTGGGCTTGGGGTCGTCGTCACAGGCGGCCAGGGAGAGGGTGAGTCCGAGACACATCAGGAAAAAGAAAGAGCGCTGCATCATTTCGCTTGCCTCCGCATTCAGCTTGTATATTATTTGGCGTGGTAAGTCAAGACTTACCATTCGAACTTCCTCTTCTTTTGCAAGGTGATTCATGAACTTCCGAATGCTCGCCCTCGTCGCCAGTCTGCCGGTCCTGCTGTTCTCCTGCCAGGAGGAACCCACCGGTGTTCAAACCGAAGGCCTCCAGGCCGTCGGCCTGCCCGCCGTGACCGCGCCGTACCCCGGCCAGCGTCCCACCAGCGAATGGACCCCCGACCGCTGCCACATCGACTGGTACCCCTGCCCGCCCGTGGGCACCGGCCGCTACCAGACCATGGAGGACTTCCCCTTCTTCCCGGTCAACGACTGGGCCAAGGACCAGGCCGACGAGCAGGGGATGCTCTACATGCACGACATCTATCAGATGCGCACAGAAGGCAAAAAATTGATCATGCTCGGCGTCACCGCCGGTTGGTGCTCGGTCTGCCGCTCCCAGTTCCCCCACCTGTCCACCGTGGCCCAGATGTACCCCGAGGTCGCCTTCCTCGTGGTCGTCGCCCAGGACAACAACGGCGAGGCCGCCACCCTGGCCGACGCCAAGAGCTACTCCGACGGTTACAACTGGGACGACGACGAGGCCGTGTTCGTGACCAACGACTCGAACTTCCTGTTCGAGCGCTACATGAACATCGCGGCCTACCCGTTCAACGCCTTCATCGACCTGAGCAACATGGAGATCATCTCCTACGAGAGCGGCCTGACCTCGCTCACCATCTTCTCCGAGGCCGTCCAGTCCGCCCTCTCCAAGGTGGACTGATCCTTCGCTCAACCCCGCCTCGCGCCGTTTGTCCACAAATATGATAGACCGGGGGTGAAGCATGGCCAGCCCGTTCCGCAGTTATGACATCCGGGGGCTGTTCCCCGAAGAGGTGAACGAGGAGCTCGCTTTTCTGGTGGGGCGCGCCGCCGCCGACCGCTTCGGCTGGCGACGGGTGTGCGTCGCCCATGACATGCGCCCGTCCTCCCCGGGGCTCGCCGAAGCCCTGGTGGCCGGCCTCGTGCGCGAGGGCGTCGAGGTGGAGTTCCTTGGCATGACCTCCACCGATCAGTTGTATCTGGCGGTGCTCTCCCACCAGCGGGACGGCGGCTTCATGATCACCGCTAGCCACAACCCCGCCCGCTACAACGGCATCAAGATCGTCCGCGAGCATGCCCTCCCCGTGGGTCTGGAGTCCGGGCTCTCGGAGCTCGCCGACTGGATCCGTGCCCGACGGACCGCGGGAGAGTCCCGGTGGACCTCCCGTCCGGCAGCCGTCGCGCCCGTGCGCCGGGTCGACTTCACCGACGAGTACCTGTCGCTCCTGTTCGACCTGGTGCCGCCGGCCACCCTGCCCCCGTTCACCGTGGTCGCCGACGCAGGCAACGGGATGGGAGGCCCGGTGCTCCTCGGGGCCGCCGCCTCGCTGCCCCTGCGGATCCACGCGCTCTTCACCGAGCCAGACGGCACCTTCCCGAACCACGACGCCAACCCGATGGAGGCCGAAAACCGCCGAGACCTGGAGCGCCAGGTGGTGGAGCGCGGGGCCGACCTGGGCGTGGGCTTCGACGGGGACGCCGACCGCGCCTTCTTCGTGGATCATGCAGGCCGCTTCCGGCCTGCCGACCACGTGCTCACGCTCCTGTTTCCGTGGGCCCTGGCCCGGCGTCCCGGGGCCGCGGTGGTCTACGACGTGCGCTGCTCCCGCCACGTGCCCGAGGCCATCGAGCGCCTCGGCGGCGTCCCGCAAATGGGCAAGGTGGGGCACGCCCACGCCAAGCCCGTCATGCACCGCCTGGGCGCGGCCGTGGGAGGAGAGCTCTCGGGCCATTATTACGTGCCGCTCCGAGGCGGGGTCATCGACTCGGGGCTGCTCTCCTTCCTGCTCGTGCTCTCGGAGCTGGGCCGTATGGAAAAATCTCTGGACGAGGCCCTCAGGTTCGACCGCGAACGGTTCGCCAGCGGCGAAATCAACCTCCCGGTGCAGGATTCGCACCAAGTATTGAGTCGCCTTTTGAAATCTCACCGCGATCGGGGTACACTCTCGCAGATTGACGGCCTCCGCGTCGACACGCCGCAGTACTGGTTCTCGGTCCGCGCCAGCAACACCGAACCGCTGCTGCGCCTGAACGTGGAGGCCGACTCGGAAGACCTGCTGCGGCAGGTGACAGCCCGGCTGCGCGAGGAAATCGCCGCCGGATGAACGGGGTGGCATGGGCCGGTTCCTGCGGAACAACTGGAAGTGGATCACCGCGCTGACGGTGACGGTGGGCCTCGCCTCCGGCGTCTTCGCCGGCTGGCGCTACGTCCGCCGGCACTTCCACGGGGAGGCCCTGGGCCGCTTCATCTGTGACAACTTCAACAAGAACCGCCGGGGGCGCATGGAGATCAAATCGGTGACCTGGCGCCCGCGGGCGGTGCTCGACTACCTCGCCGGACAGCCCACGCCCGTGAGCGTGAGCGGCCTGAAGATGTTCGACGTGAACGGCACCCTCGTGGTCGACGTCCCCTACGCCACGGCGCTGATCCACATCGAGCCGCTGCGTCGCAACGTCTCCCTGATCATCGAGGATCTCGAGGTCGACGGCGGCTCGGTCCACGTCGAGATGTTCCCCAAGCCCGAGGACCCCTCGGTCCTCGAACTGGGCCTGGTCGGGCTGTTCGGATCCGCGAAACCCTCGGCCGGCCCCACCGTGCTGCCCCCCGATCCCTTCACCATCAGTGTGAAGCGCTTTCACCTGAAGAACATCCGGGTCACCGGCGACATCCCCTCGGCCGACCTGGCCGTCCACGGCATCAGCCTCGAGGGCGGCTACCTGCACTACAACTCGGCTTCGGTCTCCACCCCGCACCGGTTCCACCTGCAGGCCCGGCCGACGGCCGAGAAGATGTGGGTCAAGTTCCTCGGCCAGGAGATGAACTTCACCCGCGTCGCCTTCACCGACGGCATCATGGACCCCCAGGAGGCGTGGGAGCTGCGCTTCGCCGCCACCGCCCTCGAGAACGGGGTCACGCCCGTGCAGGCCCGCGCCCACCTGGGCTCCCACGGCGTCTCGGTAGACGCCACGGCCACCAACCCGGGCCAACTGGCCTCCCGCTTCATCCCGCTGGTGGATCTCACCGACGGACCGCAGAGCTGGGCCAACGTGATCATCCGCGGCACCCTGCTCAAGCCGCGGGTCTGGGTCCGCGGCGGCGACCTGCGCTACCAGCCGCCCACGGGCGCCGCCGTCGAGAACCTGCAGGGCGGGCTGTTCTATCAGCGCAACGACGGGCACGGCGTCGTTGCCTTCGAGGACGTGTCCGGCACCGTGCTGGGGGCCGGTTTCCAGTTCGAGGGGCTCTGGGATCTGCTCTCTGGCAACATGTTCGGCCGCGTCTCGGGGCGCGGCCTGCCGCTGCACCCCTTCGTCCCTCCCCAGTACGCGGATCTGACACCGCGCACCCTCGACGGCACGGCCACCTTCCGCTGGGTGTTCCCCTTCCGGGACCACATCGAGTTCGACTGGGACATGACCGGCGCGGGCGGCCTGCTCCAGACCATGGCCACCCAGGGGAGCCTGCGCTTCTCCGACGGGCGGTTCATCGTCACCCGGAACCAGTTGCGCTCCCCGGTGCTGCGCCTGAAGAGCACGGGCACCGTGGGCCCCGACGGCTCCATGGCCATCTCGGTGGACGCCGGCGCCTCCCAGTTGGGCATGGTGCTGCGACGCCTGGGCCTCCCGCCCCTGGTCCGCAGCGGGTCTTTCAACGGGCGTATCCACGGCGACGTGAGCGACCCGCGGGTCGAGGGCCAGGTGCAGGCCGGCGGCATCACCGTCGGCGGTGTCGAGGCGCCCAGCGCCCACGGTTTCCTCGTGGCCGACCGCCGGCGCATCGCCGTGTCCGGGGCCACGGTCAACGTCGCCGGGGGCAAGGTGAAGGGCAGCGCGGCCGTGCTGCTCACGGGCCGACGTCCCCACGTCACCGCCAACGCCGAGGTCCAGAAGCTCCAGCTCGCCGGCCTCACCGGCGGCGCGGCCGATGGCGCGCTGGACGGCCGAGTGAAGGTCTCCGGGCCCGTCGACCAGCTCACCGGCAGCGTCGACTTCGACTCCGCCCGCGTGGCCGTGGGAAAGACCCCCGTCACCGGCGTCACCGGCCGCCTCGAGCTCAACCGCGGCAACATCCAGGTCTCCCGCCTGCGCGCCATGGTCGCCGGCGTCCCGGTCACCTCGTCCGGCAGGATCACGGCCGGCCGCGAGCTCGATCTCGAACTGTTGTTCTCCAACCTGCCCATCGGCGACTTCACCGGCGGCGTGGTGACCGGCCTCGCCTCGCTGGACATGCGCATCCGCGGTCCGATCTCCGCACCCCAGCTCGACGGTGAGGCGACCCTGCGCAAGACGGCCATCGCGGGGCAGCCGGTGAAGGACTCCCGCATGCGCTTCACGCGGGAGAAGGACGAGCCGTCCTTCCAGGGAACCCTGTTCGGGGACGTCGGGCTCAACGGGCGCTACGGCCTGGCCGCCCCGGCGTTCGTGATCTCCCAGGTGACCTTCACCGACCTGGATCCCCAGACCCTGATCCCGCCCCAGTTCCTGTCCCGCGCCGGCGTCACCTCCCGGGTCAGCGGCAACGGGCGCATCGCCGCGGGGGGCGGCAAGCCCGTCGAGGCCATCTTCGCGTTCACGCGCGCGGAGCTGGGGCTGCCCGTGCGGACCGGCCCCGAGCGCACCGACCGGCGCATCGAGGTGGTCCGCCTCATGAACCCCGCCTCCGTCCGCTTCGAGAACGGCGCGCTCGTGATCCCGCCGCTTCTGCTCGGCGGCAAGGGGACGCGCCTCGAAGTTGCCGGCGTATACGGCCCCGCGGGACGCAAGTTCTCCGCCCACGGCGACCTGGACCTGGGGCTCGTCGGCGCGCTGGCGCCCCCGGGGCTGCTGCCGCGCGTGGACGGCATGGTGGTGCTCGACCTCGCCGCCGACCTCGACACCCCCGACGACCCAGTGACCGGCGACATCTATCTGGCCGGCAACCGCATTACAGTAGGCCCCGCCGAGACCCAACTTGTCCTTCGCAGCGGCCGTATCTCCATGAACAAACGCACGGTTTCGCTCCACGCGGTGCGCATCTCCCACGACGAGGAGGAGCTCGAGGCCGGCGGCCAGATCTTCCTGAACCAGAAGCTCGGCGTTGACACGGTGCGGCTCGCCTTCGAGGGCGCCGTCTCGGCCGGCATCCTCGGGCTCGTCATGGGCGACTCCCTCTACTCCGCCACCGGGCGCGCCCACCTCAAGGTCGAGATCACGGGGAACCCAGCCAACCCCAACATCCTGGGCCAGATCAGGGCCCAGGAGTCGGTGCGCCTGTTTTTCCGCAACGGCCGCGAGCTCACGCTCATGCCCGGCGGCCTCATCGCCTTCTCGGGGAACACCGTCCAGCTCTCCCGGGTCCGCCTGGCCATCGAGGACGGCACCATCGATCTCGACGGCCACTTCCGCTGGGTCGAGGGCCGCCCCCAGGACGTCCAGCTGGCGATCAAGATCCGCAACCTGGTCGAGCGTTCGGCGGGGACCTACGAGCTCGAGGCCATGGGTGACCTCCAGCTCACCAGCCAGAACGAGGAGCTGGTCCTGGCCGGCTCGGTCGACCTGCTCAACGCCCGCTACGAGAAGAAGTACGACGTCAACCTCGTCGATCGCCTGCTCACGCCCGCGTCCCGCACCTCCGAGAGCTCGAAGTCCTTCATCGAGAGCACCCCCTGGCTGGGCCAGATGAAGTTCGACATCTCGGTGCTGCTCACAGGCGACATCGAGATCGACAACAACTTCGCCCAGACCAAGCTCGAGGGCCAGGTCCACGTGGGCGGCACCCTGGCGTCCCCGTCCATCGGCGGCATCGTCACCCTCTCGGGCGGCACCTTCCGCATCCCCATGCTCCGGGGCAACTACGAGATCAAGGAGGGCAGCATCGACTTCGACCGCGCCAAGCTCACGCGGCACACCAAGGATGAGCCCTACCTCGACGTGCTCGGCGAGATGCTGTTCGTCGACCGCATGGACAACGAGCACATCATCAACCTGCGCCTGACCGGCTTCGTCTCCCAGATGAAGCTCGAGTGGTCCTCCTCGTCGGGCCTCAACTCGGCGCAGGTGCTCACCCTGCTCATGCTCAACCGCACCCCCGACGAGGTCCGCAAGGGCGCCGGCGGCCTGCCGGACCTGGGCGGCATGCTCGAGGGCTACGTGCCGCTCAACCTGCAACTGGGGCTCACCTCCGAGGCGGTCCAGGTCTTCGTCGACCGCCGGTTCTGGGGCGAGCACGTGGTGCTCAAGGGCAACGTCGAGGTGGGTTTCCTGGGCCAGCAGCAGCAGGAGGCCCAGTTGATCTTCCGCATCCACGACCGCGTGCAGGTCATGAGCCGGGTGCGCCGGCGCATCACCGAGGACGACACCACCTTCCAGGAGGAGTCCAACGACGTGCAGACCCGCGTGGAGCTCAAGTACAAGATGGACTTCCGCGGCTCGGTGCGGGACATCCTGGGGTTTTGACCGCGATGGTCAGATCCGCGGATTCTATCCCGATCCACTACCCGGGGTTGAATGGCATTTTTCCACGTATGCTAGCCCCTCGTAGCCTTCCTGGCTACGGGGGGATCATTGTCGACAGAGGACGCGATGCCGTTTTACCGACAAGATTATCTGCTGCGACAGATCGAGGACGCCATCGCCCGGGCGATCCGCTTCGCCTTCAAGTCCGGCGAACCCGCCCAGACGCTGGTGGAGCGGGACTTCGACGGCCAGACCCGGGACCTGCGCGCGCAGCTGGCCGCGCTGGTGGACCGCGGCGAGCTCGGCGCTGCCGAGGACCTGCTCTTCTCCCGGCTTCGCCCCGGCGAGCCTTCCACCCTGGCCCTGGCGCTCTGGTTCTACGAGCGGCTCAACGCGCTCTCCGACGAGGCGCTGGCCGCTGCCGACTTCTCCCGCGAGGAAATCTCCATGGGCCTCGCCGACGTGGCCGCGAGGTTCGGCCTCCCGGGGTGACTGCGGCCGGACCCGGCGCCCTCAATCCAGCCGGATCCCCAAAAAATGTAAAAACGACTCGGCCTCGGGAAGCGAGAAGCGGGCCTTGGTGAGCCGGTTCCTCGCGGGATCGATGGCGTAGCCGGCGGCCCGGCGGAAGTCCGCGCGCTCGAGGTCGCAGCCCTCGAACCGCACCTCCTCGAAGGTCGAGTCGTCGAAAGTGGCTTCTTTCAGCCCGCACTCGAGGAAGTCGGTGTGCCGCAGGCGGTCCCCCGTGAAGCGGCCCTTCTTCCAGGTGTTCTTCTGGAAGACGCACTGGTCGATCAGGCAGCCCTCGAAGGCCGGCTGGAAGCCGAAGCGGTTGCACTCGGTGAAGTGCAGCCCCACGAGCTTGCACTCGCGGAAGGTCACCCCGTTGAGGGTCGAGCCGGCGAGCTTCGTCAGCAGGAACTCGCAGCGCACGAACTCCGTGGAGATGAACGACGCGCCCGAGAGCGGCGCCTCGCCGAAGCGGCAGGAGACGAACGCGCAGCCCTCGAAGGTGTGGCCGTCGAGCCGGTGCCGGTCCACGTCGACGTCCTCGAACCGGCCGGCGTCATGGTAGTCGCCGCCGGCGAGCGCCTCGGCGAACGTCGGCTGTTGCTGGTCCTCGTGTTTCATGGCGTGGCCCTCCCCCGTTCGCGCACCGACCCCGGTGGTCACTTCGCCGCGGGCTCCTCCGGCGTCTTCCGGTCCGCCTCGGCGGGCGGCTGTTCCTTCGGCTCGTCGTAGTCGCGCAGCGGCGGCGCGGGCGGCCGGTCGCGCACCTCGACGGGCTTTCTCGGCCCGTCCGAAATAGATCGGAAGAGCGGCGTGTAGGGAA
>CALKWH010000387.1 GCA_938004375.1 uncultured Pseudomonadota bacterium | reverse complement strand
TTCCTGATCGCCCAGGACGCCAAGGAAGGCCTGCTGATCCGCGTGGCCGCTTTCTGGAACTCCTACCTCAACAACGCCATGCTCTTCCTCAAGCGCATCCACCTCGACATCCGCAAGGACGCCAAGGGCGAGGTCCATCAGGTCCGCCAGCAGAAGGTCCTCGAGCGCCAGCTGGTGGCCGCCGAGGAGAACGCCCGTCGCTCCGCCGGGCTGGCCCTCAAGGTCACCGGCACCATCCCCGCGTCCGCCCGCTTCTACTACCAGGTCGGCATGACCATGAAGACCGGCGCCTTCGGCCTGCAGGTGAAGTCCCTGGAGATGTTCTGGAAGGCCGCCACCGAGTGCCAACTGGCCGTCCTGCTCGTCCGCTGACCGCGCTTCGCTCCGAGGTGGCCCGGGCCGCCCGTCCAGACCACCGAGCTCCCCCGGGATGAAATATTTTCCTTTCTCCCTTCGTAGTAGCGCCACGGGACCGGGACAACGCCGCCACGGTCCGTCATCCCATCGAGGTGATTCCATGAAGCGCTCCCTGACCATCCTGATTTCGACCCTGCTGCTCCTGCCGACCCTGGCCATGGCCCAGCCGAAGGGCCCGGCCACGCCCAAGCCGGCCGGCCCCCACGCAGCCGGCCCCGTCGAGCCCTTCGCCCACGGCCGCGGCCCCGGACACGGAATGGGCCGTGGACACGGAGCGAGAGGGGAAGGCGGTCCCTTCCTCTTCGGCCAACTCGACCAGGTGAAGCTGCATCTGAAACTGACCGACAAGCAGGTCGCCGACATCGAGGCGCTCCAGGTCAAGTACATGAAGCTTCAGATCGAAGTGAAAAAGCAACTGGCGGTGGTCCGGCTCGATCTCCGCTCGCTTTTGCTCGACCCCGTGGTGGATCCGGTGAAGGCCAAGGCGCTGTTCACCCGGGAGGGCGCGCTCCAGGCCGAAAAGAAGATGCTGCGGCTGCAGTTCATGCTCGACGTCGAGAAACTGCTCACCGCCGACCAGCGCAAGCAGGCCCGCCTGCACCTGATCCGCCACCATCAGAAGGGCCGGGGCCGTTGAGCCACGACGGCGACCGGCTCTTTCATCTCCGGATGCTGACCGACGAGGTCCGGATGAAGGCCTACCGCGCCGCCATCGAGCGGACGGTGCGCCCCGGCGACGTAGTCGCCGATCTGGGTTCCGGCACCGGCGTGTTGGGCATGATGTGCGCCCGGGCCGGCGCCGCGCGGGTCTTCTGCGTCGAACGCGACGCCCACATGGTCGACCTCGCGCGCAAGCTGGCCTGCGCCAACGGCCTCGGCGACCGGGTGGAGTTCCTCCACAGCCGGATCGAGGACCTGACCGCCTTCCCCGCTCCGGTCGACGTGCTCGTGAGCGAGACCATGGGCGCCGCGGGGCTCGACGAGGGGATCTTCCAACTGTTCTCGCGCTGCGCTTCCCTGCTCCCCCGCCTCCCCCGCCGCGTCCCCGGCCGCCTGCGCGTGTGGGCCGCCCCCCTGGCCTTCCCCGAGCTCGTCCTGCGCTGGACCCTCGGCGCCCGGGTGGAGGGGCTCGACTTCTCCACCCTCGCCGCCGGGCTGGGGCACATCCCCCAGGTGCTGCCCGTGACGCCCGCGATGCTGCTGGCCCCGCCCCGCCCGCTCTTCTCCGGTGAACCGGGCGTCGACGCGGCCCCCGAACGCCTGGAGGCGGTCTGGGATCCGCCGCCGTCGGGCGTCGTCGATGGGGTGGCCCTGTGGTTCAGCGCGGACCTGGCCGACGGGATCACCCTGGCCAACGGCCCCAGGGACCCCGACACGCACTGGAACCAGTTGGTGCTGCCCGTGCTGCCCGGCCTCGCCCCTGCGGCCGCCCCCTTCGTGCTGGAAGTCTGGCCGCGCTTCGTGGCCGCCGCGCCGCGCTGGAAGTGGCGTCTCACCTGGGGAGGACTGTGTTACGAGGGGGATCCGGCCACGCTGGACGCCGCCGGTTCGGTCGCCGAGCTTCAGCCGAGCGTCTCTTCGATGTACAGAATCCGCGTGCAGTGCGGACACTGGATCATGTCCTTCATCTCGTAGAGCTGGTTGAACAACTGCGGGGGGATGCCCATGTTGCAGCCCAGGCAGTTGTTGTGCTCCGCCTTGGCCACGGGGGGGAACCGGCGCTTGGCCAGGAAGTCGTACTTGCGGAACCAGACCTTGTCGATGGTGGTCACCAGGGTGGCCCGGTCGCGCTTGAGGCCCTCGAGCTCCGCATCGATGTCCCGGATCTTCTTCGCGAAGATCTCCTCGCGCTGGGCGAGCACCCGCTGGAACTCGGCGATCTCGGCCTGCCGGCTCGTCACCTCGGCCCGGCGCTTCTCGACGGACTCCATCAGCGAGAGGACCTCGGACTCGTGGTCGCGCACCCGCTTGCGGATGCTGTCGAGGTCCTTCTGCAGGGCGACGTATTCCTTGGCGGACTGCACCTGGTCGATCGCCTGCATGCGCTTCTGGATGCGGTCCTCCTCCTCGGCCAGGGTCTCCTCGTGGGTCCGCTTCCAGCTCTCCACCTCGTCGAGGTTCTCGATCTCCTTCTTCAGGAACCCCTCGAGCTCGGTGATGTCCGCGCGCAGCCCTTCCAGCTCCTCGGGGAGTCTCACCAGTTCCTTTTCCAGTTCCTGCTGTCGGATGTCGTGCTGCTGAAGGACGAGAAGGTGTCGAATCTGCTCAATCACGTGGTACCTCGCTGCAAGACCGTCGTCGACCGGCGTGGCTGACCGGCGGTCTGCGTTCGTGGGCCCACCTGGACTCGAACCAGGGACCAACCGGTTATGAGCCGGTGGCTCTAACCAACTGAGCTATAGGCCCATGGCGGACGTAGGTATATGAATTGAGGAGAAAAATGCAAGGAAAAAGCGGCGGCGGCCGTCATTTTGCGGCCGGGTCCGTCCGCAGCTCCGGAGCCCGGGTGCGCACGCTCCACGTCACAAGGGCCGGACAGCCCGCCCGCGCCGGTGCCGGGACCGGGAGCGCCTCGACGAGCAGCCGGACCAGCGCCGGGTCCGGGGTCTTGTGCGGCAGGGTCAGGCTCCAGCGACCCTGCGCGAACGTGACCGTCCACTCGGTCGCCTGGGGATTCAGGAAGAGCAGGATGGAGGCGAACTCGCGCAAAGCCGGCGTCAGCGCGGCGAACAGCGCGGCGTCACCGGCCGCCAGGGTCACCTGGGTCACCAGACGCTTGGGGCGCCAATCCCGGTCCAGCGCGGCGAACAGGTGGCGGAAGTGTTCGGTCCGGGCCCCGTCGGCGGCGAGCTGGGGACAGACCGCCGCGAGCCCGGCGGGATCGGGCAGGCTCCCCGCGCCCGTGAGCCACATCCCGCGCGCCAGGACCGGAATGAAGTCGTGCCAGGCGCCCTCGGGCACCTTCGCGCAGATCGCCCGCCACCCGGCGGCGTCTTCGGGCGGCCGGCACACCCGCACCAGCGCCTCGGTCAACACCCCCCGGGCAGCCTGATCCGCGGGCACCCCGCGCCCAAGCAGCGTACCGGCCTCGGAGCAGCGGCGGTCGGACAGTCGGAGGACGGCGAAGTCCGGGAAGTCATCGCGGGCGACGGCAACATTGGGGTGCTCCAGGAGTTTGTCGAAGTAAGGGATGGGCTCCGGTGCCTGCAGTTGGGCGGGGG
>CALKWH010000386.1 GCA_938004375.1 uncultured Pseudomonadota bacterium | reverse complement strand
GGCATACGAGTTCGTATTAGGTGACTGGAGTTCAGACGTGTGCTCTTCCGATCTGACGCGATCGGAGGGCTCGGCCTTGTCGTCGAAGGCCGCGAATGCGAACGAGAGCAGGGTCAGCGTCAGGGTGAAGAGCAGGTTGCGGTTGCGCATGGGTGCCTCCGGCCGCCACGAACGGGCGCAGGATCTATAGCAGAAGAGGAGGATAAGCGCAAGCGCCGAAGGGGAAAAACTCCCCGTCCGTGCGGGATTTTTCGACGGCGCCTTGCCGGATGAAACCGTATTGGATGGTTTGGGGAGGATCCCGGTGCAGATTTCGATTTCGATTTCGATTTCGATTTCGAATGGACATACGGGAGGCCTGGCTACAGGACGCAGCTTTCCTCGACCCAGACCCCGCCCGCGTCGGCGCAGATCTCGGCGGCCGTGCGGGCGACGTCCCAGAGCTTGATCTCGTCGAGGTAGCCGGTGAAGAAGTGGTTGTTCTCGGCCTGTCCCCCGCCGAGATAGTTCGAGGCCACGTAGAAGCGGGAGTCGGCCATCACTGGAACGGGACCGCCGGGCAGCACCTCGGCCGAGCCCGCGGGCAGGCCGTCCACGAACAGGGACAGGCTGGCGCCGTCCCAGGTGAAGGCGACGTGGTGCCAGGAGCCGGTGGGCACCATGCCGGTGGAGACCACCGCGGAGTCCCAGTCGCCGACCCCGGCCTCGAGGGTGAAGTCGGGGGTCAGGGCCATGTAGAAACCCAGGCCGGTGGCGTCGTAGCTCTCGACGGAGGACACGATCATGGACAGTTCCATCCCGACCATGGAAGCCTGGATCCAGGCCTCGACGGTGAGGGCCTCGGTGCCCTCGTACCCCGGACCGCAGTCCATGTAGGCGCGCAACCCGGCCGTGGAGTCGAAGAAGATGCTGTCGCCGATGCGCCCCGGCATGCCGCGCAGCACGGCGCCCGTTCCAAATTCGTGGATCACGCACATGTTGTTGGTGTCCGCCGAGTTCATCTCCTGGGCGGACATGGTGTCCATCTTGTACCAGCCGATCAGGCGCTCGTCGGTGTCCGTGCAGGCGGAGTCGTCCACCGTGCAGTCCGTGTTGCAGGCCAGCGCGCCGCCGGCGTGTCCCCAGGTCACGCAGGTGGCTTCGCCGAAGTCGGCGCCGTCGCACTCCTCGGTGAACTCCCGAACGGAGTCCCCGCAGGCGTACTCCCACTCGCAGGTCGACGAGCAGCCGTCACCGGAGGACATGTTGCCGTCGTCGCACTCCTCCTCTCCGAGGATCCGCCCGTCGCCGCAATACCCGTTGTTCACGTTGTTCACGTTGTTGACGTTGTTCACGTTGTTGACGTTGTTCGCGTTGTTCGCGTTGTTCGCGTTCTTCTTGTCTCCGTCGTCACACGCGACCGACCAGAACAAAAGGACGACGAGCGGCAGAATCGGGGTACGCATGGTTCACTCCTTGGAAACGGGATACATGGACTGGTGAAAGGCCATCAGGCGGCGCTCGTGGCCGGTCTCCTGGGCGACGAGCTCGCTGAAGACCTCCTGGAGGTCGCCGAAGTCAGAGAGCGCCATCAGGCTGCGGTACAGGGCGGCCGTGCCCCGCTCCCGGGCGGCGGCGGCCAGCAGCACGTCGCCGAGCCCGGCGCCGGCGGGCACCACCGGAAGATCGACGATGCGCTGCACGTTCTCTCCCACCTCGGCGTGGGGGACGCCCTTTGTCCTCCAGTGGCCCCTCTTGCGCAACAGGATGTCTTTGTGGTTCTGCTCCTCGAGGGCGAGAATCTTGAACAGTTTCACGACCTCGGGGGCCGCGGTGTCGGCATGGGACCGGGCGGCCTCGACGTAGAACGCGTGGCTCTCCTCTTCGATGCGGACCGCGAAGTCGATGATGTCGTCGAGGGTGGCGTTGGTCCAGTCTCTCATGGCTTTTCTTCTCCGGAAATGAGGGCGTCCACGGCCCGGGCCGCCTCGTGGCCATCGGCGACGGCGTGTATGATATCAGGTCCGTGGAGAATGTCACCGGCGACGAAGACCCCCGGGAGCCCAGTGGCCAGGGCGGGGGCGCGGCCCCGGGCGATCCCCAGCGCGGCCTGCTGATCGGCGGTCAGGAAGGACCAGTCGGCGCTCTGGCCGATGGCCTCCACGATCTGGGTGCCCGCGTAGCAGGAGGTCACCTGCGGCGACAGCCGCGGGTCGAAGCGGCCCTGCTCGTCGAAGACGCGGTCGCAGCGGCACACCGACAGCCCCGAGATGCGTCCCTCACCGTCGAACTCCACGGCCTGGGGCGCCCAGGACGGCTCCATGACGATGCCCTCCTCCTGGGCCTCCTCGATCTCCTCCTCGTCGGCGGGCATCTCGTGCCGGCTCTCCAGGCAGGTCACGAGCAGATCCACCTTCCCGTGGCGGAGCTTCTGCAGGCGCGCCAGGGTGCGGGCGATGTCCATGGCGACGTTGCCGCCGCCCACCACCACGATCTTCTTCTCCACCGGGATCTCCTCGCCGACGCGATGGCGCCGCAGGAGCTCGATGGCGCGGTACACGCCCGGGGCCTCCCAGCCCGTCATGCGCGTGGTGCGACCGTCGAACAGGCCGATGCCGATGATCACCGCGTCGTGGGAGGCGCGCAGCTCGTCGAAGGAGAGGTTGGGCCCCACGGAGACGCCCCGGCGGG
>CALKWH010000385.1 GCA_938004375.1 uncultured Pseudomonadota bacterium | reverse complement strand
ACCGTGAACGAGAACGCGTCCTCGCCCACGAAGTGCTTCGCCGGCCGGTAGCGCATCAGGTGCGGCACCGTGGCCCGTTTTAACCACTCATGACAGTTCCCGCCACGGACCAGGCGGTGTCCACATGATGTCAACCGATGTTCCGCCCTGGACCAGTCCCAGCACAGGGATAACGAAGGTCCTCAACTCGGTCATGAGCTCCTGGAATCGCTCCGGCGCCGCAAGGCCTGGAATTCTCTTGCGAAAAGCGGCCCACATCGGCTGCTTCATCGTAGCAAAGTCCTCACGGAACGACTCGAGCGCCTCCGGCATCTCCATTCCGCGCTGTTGAAACGTCAACTGGATCGCTTTGGCCAGCGCGTATCCCTGGAACTCGAAATTCCTGGCGAGGTGCCTGAGGTCATAGAAGTCCTTCATCCGGCTGTTCAATTCTCCGTGCCGTACCATGGCGTGAAGTTTCTCCCCTATCACGCTTTCCCGACTGTACCCAAGCAGACGGGGCGCAGGAAGACCCAGAAGCGAGGGAATACCGACCTCGAGCGCCGCGGGATACACTATGTCCCCAAAACCAAGGTCGAGCTGCATATGAACGAGCATCTTGCCGAGCCTGGCCTGAAAACGCACCCGAAGTCCGTCGTAGGCTGCGTCCTCGGTGATTTTCTCACTCACGATGGTCTCCGGAAGGAAGTCGAGGCCGTCATGACCGCCATCGATGCCGCAAATTTCAGCGATCTGCATCGAGACCGCGCCAGCCGCGTTGTTTGTGATACCCAGGAGGTCCACATCCATCGTCGGCCTGCACCCCGGTGCGCCCCAGGCTTGCAACAGCATGGCTCCTTTCAGGATGAAGCGGCCTGAATGACGTGAATTGGCGAGACGGAACAGGAAGCGTTCCATCGCGTAGTATTGGACCAGTTCCGAAAACGGACGGCCTTCGCGCTTCGCCCGGTCGAGCAGCCGCTGGCGGATGGACGCGGCGTGATTCGTTGTTTCCTTCACAGGAAGGCCTCCAGATATGGCCGCATCGGACGCTCCACACGGCAGATGCGTGCAAATCGCAGAATGGCGCTCATGTCAACTGCCTTGCGTTCCCGGTAGAAACGCAGGGCCTCCTGCACGACATCCATACCCAGCCGGTTCCGGAATTTGAAGCAATCGACCAGGGTCTTCTCCGGATCGTAGATCTGCACGTCCACTCCATCCAGGCGATGTCTCCGGATTCCGGCCGAGTAGGCCGGTTCCGAGAAGCGATGCGCCGCGACCGGCGGAAACTCGAGCGCCGGGAGCCGCATCCCCCGCGAAACCGCGACGTGCACCCGATGGGGCACCTGGGTCGTCATTTCATGAAACGCCAGCGAAGACAGCAGGCAGATGACGGCTCCTGGATAGCGCAGGGAGACGGTGACCAGATCGACCTGCGCGATGGGAGGCAGCTCCGAGAGACGGTACACGCCCCGGCTGACCTCCTCGACGATACCCTGGTCCCGAAGGGAATAAAGTCGGTATCGGCTCATCCCAGCTTCGAGCGCCTGGCTCATGCGCATCATGCCGCCATGCTCACGAAAGATTTGCTCGGGTGTTTGCCTATCCTGATCTCCAGACATATCGTCACCATATATACACCAGTGGCGACATTATGTCTCGTCAATCTGTTTTGCAAGTGATTTCCTCAGTGTCCCCCTCCCACTACCGCCGCCGGCGCGCGACCACCAGCCCCAGCCCGATCAGCAGCTGCGCCAGGTACCTCCCACTCCAACTCCCACCCTCAGGGACTGCGGCGACCCGGCGCCGCATCTTCTTCCCGGCCGGCGACCGGAGACCGGTCGCTTCGCCGGGGGTCCCCCCCCTGGGCCGCCGCCGACAACACCTTTGGGGCGAAAACTGAACTTGCAAAAATCACCGCCATCCTCCAAAACAACGAGGAGCGGATCCTGGAGGCTTGGAATGACTTCTTTGGCAATTGAGCTCGATGTTCTCGCCATACGGGACGTCCACGTTTCAGAGTTTACCCTTACGGTAAAGCTCAACGACGACCGCACCCTCGGAGTGCCCCTCTCGTGGTATCCCAGGCTACAGCACGCGACGGAAGCCGAACGGCGCGACTTTCGCATCTCCGTCTCCGGGCACGGCATCCATTGGCCCGGCGTCGATGAGGACCTCAGCCTGGCCGGACTGTTAGCGGGCCAACCCTCCGTCGAGTGTCCCGAATCCATCCAGGCATGGCTGCAGTCCCGCAAAGATCCGAAATGAGGTGTGCAATGCACTGGGACGTCCTGCAGGTAAAACCCCTCCCCGATTACCGTCTCCATGTGGAGTTGGCCGATGGCCGCAAGGGCATCTTCGACGTAAAGCCATACCTGGACCGCGGCGTCCTTAAGGAGCTGCGCGATGTCCGGTACTTCAACATGGTCGGCATCCGCCACGGTGCCATCACCTGGCCCCACGAGCAGGACATCGACCCCGAGACCCTCATCGCCGACCTTCAGCCCGCCTGAAC
>CALKWH010000384.1 GCA_938004375.1 uncultured Pseudomonadota bacterium | reverse complement strand
CCGCGACCTGCTACGACGAGTCAGCCGACTGCGGCAAGACGAATTGCATGTCCGCCTGCAGGGGCGGCGCCAGCCCCGAGTGCGAGGCCTGCCTCGACGAGCAATGCCACGCGGACTTCGTGACCTGCGCCGGCGTCGAGGGGCGCTGACCCCCGGCAAAACCCGCCCGGATCCCTCGTTCAACAGAAAAATCCGGCCCCGCCGTTGCCAAGCCTGCGGGAGGACTTATAGTGTCGGCCCTGGAAAGGGGCGACCGGCGGGCCGGTCGCTTATACGGACATGAAGACACACTCCACCACCATCGTCGCCGTGAAGCGCGACGGCCGCGTCGCCATCGCCGGTGACGGCCAGGTCACCTTGGGCAGCGGCATCATCAAGAACCACGCCAAGAAGGTCCGGCTGCTCGCGGGCGGCAAGATCGTCGCCGGGTTCGCCGGCTCGGCCGCCGACGGCATCGCGCTCCTCGAGCGCCTCGAACAGAAGCTCGAGGCCCACGGCGGCAACCTCACCCGCGCCGCCGTCGAGCTGGCCAAGGAGTGGCGCATGGACCGCGCGCTTCGGCACCTCGAGGCCGTGATCATCGTCTCCGACGGCCGCCTGATGTACCTGCTCTCGGGCAACGGCGACATCATCGAGCCCGACGAGGACTGCATCGCCATCGGCTCGGGGGCGCCCTACGCCCACGCGGCCGCCCGCATGCTGCTGCGCCACACGGAGTTGTCCGCCCTCGAGGTCGTGCGCGAGGCGATCACGACGGCCTCGGACATGTGCATCTACACCAACCGCGAGCTCACGGCGCTGGAGCTGGTCCCCTGACCGGGCACGGAGAGACCCCATGGAACGCACCGACAACGAGAGACTGACCCCCCGTGCCATCGTGGAGGAGCTGGACCGCTACATCATCGGCCAGGAGAAGGCCAAGCGGGCGGTGGCCATCGCCCTGCGCAACCGCTGGCGCCGCCAGCAGGTCGAGCCGCAGCTGCGCGACGAGATCCTGCCCAAGAACATCATCATGATCGGCCCCACCGGCGTGGGCAAGACCGAGATCGCCCGGCGCCTGGCGAAGCTCACCCAGGCGCCCTTCGTCAAGGTCGAGGCCTCGAAGTTCACCGAGGTGGGCTACGTCGGCCGCGACGTGGACTCGATCATCCGCGACCTGATGGAGGTCGGGGTGAACCTGGTGCGCGCCGAGGAGCGCGAGCGTGTGAAAGAGAAGGCCCGCGCCGCCGCCGAGGAGCGGGTGCTCGACCTGCTGGTGCCGCCCCTGCCCCCCCGCGCGGGGGACGAGGACGCCGCCGGCGCGGAGGAGCGCGCGTCGGCCACCCGTGAGAAGTTCCGCAAACTGCTGCGGGCGGGTTCCCTCAACGACCGCACGGTCGAGATCGACGTCTCCGACAACGCCGTGCCGTTCATGGAGATCTTCACCCCCCAGGGCATGGAGGAGATGGGCCTCAACCTCAAGGACATGTTCGGCGGCCTGGGGCACCGCACGCGCCGGCGCAAGGTGGGCGTCCCGGAGGCCCTCGAGCTCATCGCGGCCGAGGAGGCCCAGAAGCTCATCGACATGGACAAGGTCGTCAAGGAGGCGGTCGCCCGCGTCGAGAACCACGGCATCGTCTTTTTGGACGAGATCGACAAGATCGCCGGTCGCGAGGGCGCCCGCGGGCCCGACGTGTCCCGCGAGGGCGTGCAGCGCGACCTGCTGCCGGTGATCGAGGGCTCCACGGTGACGACCAAGCACGGCCCCGTGCGCACCGACCACATCCTGTTCATCGCCAGCGGCGCCTTCCACGTGGCCCGGGTGTCCGACCTCATCCCCGAGCTGCAGGGCCGCTTCCCCATCCGCGTGGAGTTGACTTCCCTGGACGAGGGCCAGTTCTACCGCATCCTCACCGAACCCCAGAACGCCCTGCTCAAGCAGTACTGCGCGCTGTTGGCCACCGAGGGCGTGGTCCTCCGGTTCGAGGACTCCGCCGTGCGCCGCCTGGCCGCGCTGGCCGCCGAGCTCAACCGCACCCACGAGAACATCGGCGCCCGTCGCCTGCACACGGTGCTCGAGGCGCTGCTCGAGGAGCTTTCCTTCGAGGCCCCCGCCCGGGCCGGCGAGACCGTCGTGGTCACCGACCGCACGGTGGACGAGCGCCTGGGTCCGGTGATGGCCAACGAGGACCTGAACAAATACATCCTGTAGAAAACATAAGGACAACTATAATATATATAATCAATGCGGTCCTTCATTTTTGTGGATCAGTTGAAAACAGGCCGCACCAAATCATGCCTTTCAGTTAATCATACTTTGTTTGTAGGGATCTTTGGGCGGGGTCAATGGCCGTTGGATCATGCTTCGGGATGTCTGTCTCCGTCATAATGGGCACCACATTGGGGGCAGCGCGGGCTGGTCCCCGCGATTCGCGGATACCAGGTGGCGCAGTATCGGCATTGCAGGTCCAGATGCCGGTCCGTCGGTTCCTGGGGGGCATCCTCAGTGGGGATTGATGCTGGGCTGAGAGCGGGAATGATGTTGAGAATGAGTTGAAGTACCTTTCGGACGCGGGCCACAGGTTCAAGCATGAGACAAAGGGCATCCACGAAATGGACTTTGATGCCATAAGGAGTGATGTCGAACAGCATGATGCGTTCCTCCCGCATCGACGTCTGTATCCGCCCGACCAGGTCCGCACGCAGGTTCAGGTAGGCATGAATTGTTTCAGGGGCATCTTCGCCCTGGGCGAAGACTGACGGAGTCACGTAGACCCGCCGTTCTTCGGGGTCATCCCAGGCGGGATCGAATGGAGTTTCCGGCGCCTGCTCTTCATATGGCAGATACTCGAGATTGATCCAATCCCGCTCTCCGGGCACCTGAACCTCGATGCTGATGCTGCCGCCCACGACCGTGGTGAACTCAACCGGGAAGCCTCCGATAGTGCCGCGAAAATAGTACTCAGATGATGTATTCCGCTTTTTAACCAGCCTGCATTCTTCGATCAGGCCGGAGGCGATTTCCATGAGCACCTCCGAGTGGATTTGGAGGGCTTGTTCCTCAGTTTCTTGGCCATGATATTTCCAATAGGGATTATTTGGCGGAATACGGGGTATCTCGCCGCGCGCGGCGGGGACCCAGGGTTTCATTTCCACAGGGCTTTCCGGAGTGGCTTGCGTAGCCCGGTCGGAGTCGGGAGGCTTTCGATGCCCGAATAGAAAGTCGAACCAGCCCATCAGGAAACAATAGCCGGTCGGGCACCGAATGAAAACCCACTTTTCGTGAATCCTCGCTTCGAGCCGTCGAGGTAGCATTTTGGGCGTGCAGCGCCAGTCAGGAGTTGGAGCGATGAACCGTGGGTGGCACCCGGTGCCGGTAGTCGTCACCCGCCGGCCGTTTCCCGTCACAGGCCCAGGTGATCGAGTACGAGCGCCTGGCGCGTCTGCACGTGCGTCCTCAGGGTGTCCATGGCGGCGTCGAAGTCCGCCGGCGAGCGCAGGAAGGTGTAGGGCCAGAGCTCGGCCTAGATCGGAAGAGCACACGTCTGAACTCCAGTCACCGAATACGATC
>CALKWH010000383.1 GCA_938004375.1 uncultured Pseudomonadota bacterium | reverse complement strand
CTATCAAATCAATCAGGAAAATTCCCTCAGCCCATTGCAAAATTCAACAGCGGCCAGAGCTGCGCAGGGCTGGGGTACCACGGGGGGACGCTGACCTGTGACACGGCGTGCCGCTACGTGGAGACGGACTGTGAGAGCTTCGGGCGGTGCGGAGACGGCGTGCTGCAGGCGGCCTACGAGGCCTGCGAGGGCGCGGACCTCGGAGGAGCGACCTGCGCCGACGTCGTGCCCCAGCGACCGCACGGCGTTTTGCGGTGTGACGCGGCCTGCGGGTTCGACACCACGGACTGCACGTGGCTGGAGCTGGTGATGGTCCCGGGCGGGACGTTCCAGCGGGACGAGACGCCAACGAATTTAAGTACGGTGTCTGCGTTCCGGATGGGGAAGTACGAGGTGACGCGGGCGCAGTTCATGGCGGTGATGGGGACAGACCCAAGTGATGCGGGCGCATCGAGCGGCACGGAGGACCCGGTTCAGATGGTGAACTGGTACCACGCGATCACGTTTTGCAACAAATTGAGCCTGCAAGAAGGGTTGACTCCGGTGTACACGGTGACGGGAGTAAATTTTACGACGTTGACGTTCGCGCAGGTCCCGACTACTGAAAATGCCACGTGGAACGCGGTGACGGCGAACTGGAGCGCGAACGGGTACCGGCTGCCGACGGAGATGGAATGGATGTGGGCGGCGATGGGCGCGGACGTGGAGAACCCGGGGGCGGTGAACACGACGGGCTACCTGAAGGCGTTCGCGGGCAGCGACGGAAGCAACTCCATCGGGGATTATGTATGGTATGCGACGAACAGTTCGAGCATGACTCATCCAACGGGAGTGAAATTGCCGAATGAACTAGGATTCTCGGACTTGAGTGGCAACGTGTGGGAATTTGTATGGGATTGGTATAGTGAAGTGCTCCCATTGGGTTCCATTTCGGATTATCGTGGTCAGGCAGGTGGGACTGATCGCATTTCTCATGGGGGTGCATGGAGTAATCAATTTTCCTATTGCTCCATCGCCTTCAGGGATTTCTATGCCCCCTTCGATCGTGGTAACGGTCATGGTTTTCGCGTGGTTCGCCACTGAACACTGCAGTCCGTATGCGGGCAGTGTTGACATTTTTTGTGCAACGCAATTGGAGGATGCACATGCGGTTGGAGAGAATCATTATCACAATCGGGCTTTTCGCGCTCGTCGCCTGCGATGCGCCGACGAAGAACGTGAACTCCTGCGGGGACGGGTTCCTCGATCCGGGCGAGGCGTGCGACGGGGCAGCGCTGGCGGGTCAGACGTGCCTGAGCCTGGGGTACTATCGCAACGAGGGGGTCCTGGCGTGCGGTGCCGAATGCACCTTCGACGTGACGGACTGCGGAGCGGCGCGCTGCGGGGACGGGCTGATCCAGTCTGCCTACGAAGAGGAGTGCGAGGGGACGGACCTGGATACGCAGAGCTGCCAGACGCTGGGCTTGGGGAACGGGGCGCTGGCCTGTCGGTCGGATTGCCGGTTCGACACGACCGGGTGCGAGTTCGCGTCGTCGTGCGGGGATTCGCAGATCACCGGGCTCGAGGAGTGTGAAACAACGGATCTTCAGGGCGCCACGTGCGAGTCGCTGGGGTACTATGGCGGGATTCTGACCTGCGGCGACGACTGCCGCTACGATCGGGTGTCGTGCGCGAGCTTCGGGCGGTGCGGAGACGGGGGGCTGCAGGCCACCTATGAGGACTGCGAAGGCGCGGACCTGGGCGGCCAGAGCTGCGCAGGGCTGGGGTACCACGGGGGGACGCTGACCTGTGACACGGCGTGCCGCTACGTGGAGACGGACTGTGAGAGCTTCGGGCGGTGCGGAGACGGCGTGCTGCAGGCGGCCTACGAGGCCTGCGAGGGCGCGGACCTCGGAGGAGCGACGTGTCGGGCGCTAGGCGCTTTTTTCGGGACTCCGGCCTGTGATGACCAGTGCGCCCTGCAGACCGGATCGTGCCGGGCCGTGGAGGAGTGGGGCAGTCCACCTGAAGATGGCGTGTATGCCACTGCGTTGTCGGCGACATCGGAACTGTACGTGGCCGGTTACGTCGGGGGATCATTGGACGGCCAGCCCTTCGCCGGGGGGAGAGACATCTACCTGCGCAAGTACGCTCCAGACGGCCGCCTCCTGTGGACGCGGCAATGGGGGACTGCCACCGAGGACGCAGCCATGGCGATCGCCCTTGGACCCGGTCAGGACGTGTTCGTCGCCGGCTACGCGGGAGCGGGCCTCGATGGTCAGGCTTCATTTGGAAGCGCCGATCTTTTCCTCTCCAGGTTCGACGCGGACGGCAACAAGCGCTGGACCCGCATGTGGGGTTCTTAGATCGGAAGAGCACACGTCTGAACTCCAGTCACCGAATACGATATCGT
>CALKWH010000382.1 GCA_938004375.1 uncultured Pseudomonadota bacterium | reverse complement strand
GATACGGCCACCACCGACATCTACCCTCTTTCCCTACACGACGCTCTTCCGATCTAGCACAACCTCGAAGCCCGCGTCGGGGAACTCGACAGCCGCTGGTGGATGGCCTCGCACGCGCTGGGGGACCCGGCCCGGCATCCCCCGAAGGGCGTTGCGCACGTGCCGTCCGTAGGCGACGAAGGTTCACCCCGGCCGGACAAGGCGAAGGTCATCCCGCGGGGCCTGCGAGTCGACCGGATCGATAAGTCGAAGCACGGGGACATCTCGTACTTCGTGTTCCGCAAGGACGGGAAAGCGATCGGCATGTTCTACAGGAGCGGCGAACCCCGGGAGGCAAGGCGTCGGACCATGCGCGGGCGTCCGATCGAGGGGCTGGTACGGCCCCGGCTGCCGGTTGCGAAGGCGTACACCTTCGCCAGCGAAATCCGCGTCCGGAAGGACTGGCCCATGGAGGCGGTCGTTGCAGCCGTCGTGGAACGGGACTGGCCGAAGGCCGTGCAGGACGCGGTTATCAAGGCCCTGTGGTCCGCGAAGAAGTGACCCCCGGTTCCGGTCCGGGTGGAGAAAGCGAAGGCAGGTTGGTGATGGCAGATGCGAGCAAGGCGAGGGCGGCGGACATGAACGACAAGGCGATCGAACTCCTCCTGGAAATCAAGGGTGACCTCGGGCGGGTCGAGGGGAAACTCGATTCGCGCCCCTGCCTGTTGCACCAGCAGGAACTGCGTGACCTGAACACGAAGATCGAGGCCGTGGACACCAAGGTCGATGGCCTCGGCAAGCGGGTGGATTCTCTGGACTGGTGGTCCCGCGGGCGCAACAAACTGATCGCCGCCATCGCCGTTGCCTTGCTCGGGCTGGCCAGCGCCGTTGCCGGGGACCTGTTGAAGGACTACTTCAAACCGGCCGCCGTCCAGGCCCGGGAATCGGTGAATCCACCGGGAACGCCCGACAAGGCCCCAAACAGCCCGTTTGGCGGGCTTTCGGTCCCCGGTGCCACAACGTCCCCCGATGTGTTCGTGCCCGGCCTTGACGGGCAAGTGTCGGGGCCGGTTCCGCAAGATGGAGAGGACAGATGAACGCACGCACGAAAACGATCTTGATCAACCTGCTGGTGGCCATGTTGACCGCCGCAGTGACGTCCCTGTCCGGGGTCCAGATCCCGGGCGTGGGAACGACGCCCCCCGCAGGGGACGCCCCTGACTGCCCCGCCTGCGCCCCCTGCCAGTGCGCCCCGTGTCCCGCTGCACCGGACTGCGACGGCGCCTACAAGGCCGGTCCGGACCGCGACGTGGGGTGATGCTGGTGCGTGGTTCAACCAGGGACCTGTTGACGGGCGGTCTGCTGCTTGCAGCGCTGCTGCTGTGGGCCTGGGCGGTCAGGTAGCAGGGGACAGGAGAGCCAGGGTCAGCAGATTGGGCACTTGCCGGATCTGCCAGGGGTCGCATTCGAGGACGGCGTTCAGCGCCTCGATGGACGGGCCGCCCAGGAAATGGTCGGAGCACACTGCCAGCAGGTGGATCAGGTCGTCGCGACTGCCCTGCCAGACGCCCGTGAAGTTGCCGCGCCGGGCCTGGATTGCCTTGGCGAAGAACCTTCGGACGGCCACGGGGTCGCCGGTCGCCTCGTCGCACCGCGCCACCCATGCCCGGAACTCGTGCAAGAGAAAATCGTTCGTTGCTGCCACATCACGCATCTTCAACCCCCATCAAGCGTAGAACCCGCCCTGCCAGATGCCCCACACCTGCTGGCGGTCCACCACGAAGTAGACCCCGAGGGTTTCCACCCGCCCGTCCGCCCACTCCAGCCTGCGCAGTGCGTTGACATCGCGTACCTGTTCGTCCGTCAGGAAGACCTTGTCCCCCTGGACGTCTTCACCCGCGATTTCCAGGTCGCAGTGCGTGACGTCATCCGAGTGCTCGATCCCCATGAACGGTCCCGTGAAGCAGTGTGCCGTTGCCTTCATCTTCAAAACCTCCCCGGCCGTCCCCCGACGGCCACCTGCCTTCCACACCCACTACGGGGCCTCGTATAGGCCCTCAACCGAAGGAATTTCATCTCGTCCCGGTTTCCCGGCCCGTCCCCCTGGCACTCGATACCCGGGGACGGGCCGGGATGCTCGCCCCCATGTCAGGCGTCCAGGAACAGCAGGCAGTTCAGGGCCTGCCAGTGCTCCGGCGAGGGCGCGTACCCGTTCGGGTGCGACCAGTACATGACCGGCCTGTCGGACACGCCAATCTCCCTGGCGACGTCGGCCACCGTCAGGCGATTGTCGAGGCGGACAGCCGCGCACCGGCAGGGGCCCAACCAGTAGTAACAATCCAAGAAGGACTGCCAGACCAGGCACGGCAGTTGGCGCCCCGGGTCCCTGAGAACGAACACCTGATACGCGCCCCCCACCTCACCCGG
>CALKWH010000381.1 GCA_938004375.1 uncultured Pseudomonadota bacterium | reverse complement strand
TACGGCGACCACCGAGATTTACACTCTTTCCCTACCCGACGCTCTTCCGATCTGGTCGCCCAGGGCACGGCGGTGTTCGTGGGCGGGAAGTACCCCGGCCAGCCGCCAGCGCACGCCCAGGTAGTGGTGGTGCACAGCGGGCCGCAGAAGTCGTCCGTGGCGGTGACGTCGTGGGTGTTGCCGTCCTCGCACACTTCGCCGGGGTCCAGCACGCCGTCGCCGCAGTCGCTGTGGCAGCCCGAGGGGTCGATCGAACACCCGTCGCAGGCGAGCCCGGCGGGGTCGGCGTAGCCGAAGTCGGTGCAGTCGGCACCCTGCAGGTCGCCCTCTTCACATTCCTCGCCGCAGGCCACGTCGCCGTCGCCGCATACGTTGGCGGGGCCGTCGCAGGCGGCGTTGCAGGTGCCTATGCACGAGTCGGTCTCGCCGTCGTCGCAGGTCTCGCCGCCGTCGGCCTGGCCGTCGCCGCACACGGGGGCTTCGCAGTCTGACAGGTCCCAGGCGCAGGCCGCGTTGCAGGCCAGCGTGCCGACGCCGAGCCCTAGGGACTCGCAGCTCTCGTCCCCGGGCAGGTCGCCGTCGCAGTCCTCGCCGGGGTCCAGCGCGCCGTTGCCGCAGGTGGGAACGCCCTGGCAGCCGGTCTCGTCGAAGCGGCAGTTGGCGGCGCAGGCCAGTTCGCCCCCCGCGTAGCCGAGCAGGGCGCAGGTGGCGCCGCCGAGCTCTTCCTCGTCGCAGTCCTCCCCGTCGTCGACCCGCCCGTCGCCGCACACCGGATCCTCCGCCACGGCCGAGAGCCCGGTGGTGTCGAACGCGCACCCGGCGGTGATCAAAAGCGGCAGGCAGCAGGCGAGGGCGGTGGAAATCAGGCGTCGGATCATGGTCTTCTCTCCGGCCAAGACCGTAGCACGCGCCCCCTTCCGCGTCAAACCGCGCTCCGTCGTCCTCCTGTCCTCCCCCTTGCCACACCCAATCGAAATCGAAATCGAAATCGAAATCGAAACGATCCCTCCCCATTGCCCCTCCCCATTCCCCCTCCGCTGTGATCCCGGGCACGCGGCGCCCCCCGATCGGGCAAATTATTCCAAAAAAACGGATGGCAAAAAGGTCGAATTCCGCTATAAAAAAGTCAGGCGTGTGCGTTCTTATTTATTTTTATTTTACGCGCACAGGCCTCCGGTTCGCGAGAACCCTTGTGGATTAACGCTTTTTTTAGCTTAGGAGGTCCGTCATGGTAACCCCCCAAAAAGAAATCTGGGAAGAGGAGCTCGAGGACAACGATCTCGAAGTCGAGCTCGAGTCCGATCCCGCGCTGGCCGACCCGACGCTTGCCGACGACGCGCTCGCCGACGCCGACCCCGGACCCCTCGAGCTGGAGCGGCCGGCCCCGGGGGCGGAAGATCCCGGCGCCCTGCGCGACGACTCGGTGACTGGCATCTATTATCGGGAAATGGGCCGCCACGCCACCCTCTCGGCCGAGCAGGAGCTCCGCTTCGGCCAGGAGATCCGGGCCGCCCGGCAGGCCATCTGGGCCCACCTGGTGAAGCTGCCGCTCACCCGCCTCTATGTGTTCGAGGTCCTGCGCCGCGAGAAGCGCGACGCCCCGTTGGCGCTCCAGGCCCTCGAAGAGGCCGCCCGCGCGCGGTCCCGCGCCAAATCCCACGCCGAGCACCTCGAGAAGCTCGCCCGCCGCGCCGCCGAGTACCTGACCAAGCGCGACCCCGACGAGGCGTGGATGCTCCCCGCCGTGCAGGTGCTGCGCCACGCGTGCGACGGCGCCGAGGCCGCCGGCCGCCGGCTGCCCCGCGCCATGACCGACGCGCGCTCTGGCGTGACCGAGGGGCTCGACCGCCTGCGCCGCGTCAAGTGCGCGTTCGTCGAGGCCAACCTGCGCCTGGTCATCGCCGTGGCGCGCAAGTACTCGTCGGGGCCCATGGCGCTGATCGACCTGATCCAGGAGGGCAACCTGGGCCTGATGAAGGCCGTGGACCGCTACGACCCCGACCGCGGCTACCGGTTCTCGACCTACGCCGCGTGGTGGATCCGCCACGCCGTCTCCCGCGCCGCCGCCGACAAGAGCCGCACCGTCCGGCTCCCCGTCCACTTCATCGAGGCCTACCAGCAATTATTGAAGATCCGCAAGGACCTGCAGGTCCAGCTGGGCCGCCACCCCGACCTCGACGAGGTCGCCGAGGCCATGGGCGTCACCCGCCGAAAGGCCGACCGCATCCAGAGCTACCTGCAGGAGGGCTCGCTCAGCCTCGACCGCCCCGTGAACCACGAGGACGCCCGCTCGTTCCTGGACATGCTCGAGGATCCCGCCACCGCCGAGGGGATCCCGGCCCAGGTCATCCGCGAGCAGGAGGGCGAGCTCTCCATGACCGCGCTCTACGACGCCCTGACCCCCATGGAGCGCGAGATCCTGGTCCTGCGCTTCGGCCTGGGCGACTCCGAGGCCTACACCCTCAAGGAGATCGGCCGCCGCTTCCGCCTCTCCCGCGAGCGCATCCGCCAGATCCAGGAGCACGCGCTCTGCAAGCTCCGCCAGTACTTCCAGATCAACGAGATGCTGTAGCCGGGTTCCCTGCTTTTCAACGGCTGCAAGGACAAGCGGCTGGCCCCGGAGATCCTCGCCAAGGTCGGCGTGGGCAAGGCCATCAACGTGAAGTCCGTGAAGTCGGTGTCCGACACTGCGGATTCAGTGGTCAAGTGCTACCAGGAGCACACCGACGAGCTGCGCCGCGCGGGCGTGCTGCCGACGGACATCGAGCGCATCACCGCGCTGCGCGGCCGGCTGGCCGCGACCGACACGGACCAGGAGCATCAGAAGACCACCTCGAAAGACCAGACCAAGGCCCGCAACGAGGCCCACAAGCGCCTGGTCACGGCCATGGCCGCCATCATCGGCGCGGCCGAGCTGGCCTTCGCCACCAATCCCGAGCGCCTCGAGATGTACCGGGCCCTGCGCCCCACCCAGGCCAAGGCGAAGAAGCCCGCCGCCCCCCAGGCGTAACCGCCCGCGTCCAAGGAGTGCTGCAGACCGGGGACCGGTCTGGCGACCGAAGACGGTCGCAAGCTCTGCTTGCGCGTCTCCCTGCTTGCGCGTCCCCCTGCTTGCGCGTCCCCCCGAGTTTTCCTGCGTCGCCTTCATGAATCGGTCGGCCCCAAGGCTTCCGGCGACCGCGCTCGAGCACCCTTTGCAGGGCCACGTCCAGCTTGTCGTAGACCCGCGCCGGGATGCCCGCAGCCGGGTTCCGCCGCACGACGGGCGGCCCGACCCGCACCTGTTCGTACAGATGGCGCTCCTGCGGCGTCAGGGTGTCCCACAACGGCCCCGCCCCGCACGCCTCGGCGATCTTGCCTGCCAGCGCGTTCCACTGGTTCAGTTCGGCGCGCTTCTGGTTGGCCTTGAAGATCCGCGCCCCTGTCAACGCGGCATTCCCCATTCCCCAATCCCCATTCCCCCGCCGGCGCGACGCCATCACCGACGCCGGCCTCGCGCACTTCCAGGCCGCCTACCCGGGCGAATCCCTCTCCAAGGAGGGCATCTTCTACTACGTCTACGGGCTGCTGCACTCACCGGACTACCGCGCCCGCTATGCGGATAATCTCTCGAAGGAACTGCCGCGCATCCCCTGCGTCAAATCCGCGGCCGACTTCTGGGCCTTCTCCCGCGCCGGCCGGCGCTTGGCCGACCTGCACATCAACTACGAGACCGTCGACCCGTACCCGGTGACCATCACCGGCCACCAGAACGCCCTGACCCCCGAGCAGTTCTACCGCGTCGAGAAAATGCGCTTCCCGAAAAACGCCTGGGCCCTCGAAACCATGCACGACCCCCGCTACCCCCTCGACCTCTTCTGCTGCGTCATCACGGTTAGTTTGGAAACTATGAAGATAGTGAATGGGCTCCCGGGGTTGGATATTTGAAGATGTCTTTTTCCGGAATTGAATTTTCGTTGAGCATCCGGTATCCTGTTTGTATTCACGTGGAGACTCTAGTTCAAGAGTCTCAATGAAATTATTCATGAGTGGCAATCGCTGCCCAGAATAATCTCCTTCAGGAAGAGCTGCCAAACTCGCGCCCGCTCCAAGTATCACCAGATGAGGTTTACCACTTGAAATTTGGTTAATTTCATCCGAAACCGATACTACCCGCATCACTCCCTCACCATTTCCCCTCTCCGCCTCTCCGCGCCCACCTCCCCGATCAACCCCGCGCACATCTGGTGCATCCGGTCGAAGACCTTCGCGGAGCCTTCCTTCTTTAGTGGCAGTTCGGCGGGGTTGAGGGGGAGGCCGACGGGCAGGGCGTCGGCGGGCGAGAACGGGCACTTGGGAGTCGGCATGGGCAGCACACCGGGCCTTGGAGAGAGGGACGCGAACTCGACGCGATCATGATTGTGACAATGGCCGTTAATGTCAACGGGGAAAATAAAGCCATTTTTTAACGACGGGTGTGGGCGCGGGGGTGATACGGCGGGGGAGGCGTTGAAATGATTGGCGTATTTCGCGCGGGCGGGGGCGGGGATGAAGGGATAGAAAAAAATGTCCGTGGCGGGGGTCGGCGGGGGTGAACGGGGGCTTTCCGCAATGGGTACAAATGGGCGCTTTCCGCTTCACCAGGCATGTCGCACCCCGTCGGGGAGTCTCCATGCCTTCGCTGGTCTGTCTCCCCGCGATGCGGGGATGGGCGTGCGCCCGCGTCGCGGGCGGGAGGGGGGCGGTGCGCGCGCCGATCTGGGACAGTTCACCGAAGGTGCGGCCGAAAAGTTCACGACAATTCGTGCAACCGGTGGCTGGGGGGAACGATAATGGACGCATGATGAATCGCCGGATCGCGAAAAGACGCCGAGTTGATCAGGACCTGAATTTCTCCCTTGCCGGTGCAGGATCAGGGCCTATAATCGTCGACGACATGGAACGGATACACTCGATCAACCCGCGACGAATCGAATGGTGCTGCCAGGATTTCCAGGTCGCCGGAGAACAGGTGGCCGAACAACTCGGCATCGGTCGGTCGACCTGGGAGCAGGTCAGCGCCGGGCAGGGCGGCCTGACGTTTGGGCAGTTGAAAAAGCTGGCCACCTATTTCGGGCGCGGGGTGCTCTTCTTCCTCGAGCCGACCCCTGTGGCGGAGGAGACGGTCCATACGCCCCAGTTTCGCACCTTGGCCAACAGGGGCGTTGACCTGTCGCCGGAGCTTCGTCGTGTAATCGAAGCGGTGGAAGACCAGCGGGCGGCGTACGTCGCGACGCTCGAAGAGCTGGATGGGGACGGCAGCCGGGCCTTCGAGCCGCCTGAGTTGGCGGGGTTGGGTCCGGCCCAGGACGCGGCCCGGGTCCGGACGTGGCTTGGGTTGACGGAGAAGGGTGACTTCAACACGTACCGGGCAGCCGTCGAGTCCAGAGGCATCCTCGTGTTTCGGTTGCATGGCCATCACGGTCGTTGGCACATGCCCTCGACGAGCCCCGTGCTGGGCTTTTCGCTATACGAACCCCTGTGTCCGGTGATCGTGGTGCGGAGCCGGTTCCCGGAGACCCTGCAGGTCTTCACGCTCATGCACGAACTGGGGCATCTGCTGCTGCACCGCCGCTCCTCGATCGACCTCGAGGCGGAGTCGGAGAGCGCCGAGTCGTCGGACCGACAGGAGCGGGAAGCCAACACGTTCGCCGGGCAGGTGCTGGTGCCGGAGGTCTTTCTGGAGTCCATCCAAGATGAACGGCGGCCGGCGAAAGTCGCTCTCTTCGACGATTGGCTCGCGCCGCAGCGACGGGCCTGGGGAGTCAGTTCGGAGGTCATCCTTCGACGTTTGATGGACGCTGGACGCCTGTCCAGCGCGCTCTATGGAGAGTACCGGAACTGGCGTCAGAGCCTCCCCGTGAGCCCACCGAAACATGGTGGCAATCGAGCCTATCGGTACCGGGAGCCATTGAGCCTGTTCGGTCAGCCCTTCGTGCGTACGATGCTCGACGCGAAGAACGCGGGCCTCCTGTCCCTGGCCCGGACCAGCACCTACCTCGATGGCCTGAAGTTGACCGATCTGCACCGGCTGGAGCGCGATTGTGCGGCTCATTGACGCCTCCTCGATTCTGACCGCCTGGGACATGTATCCCATCCAGCAGTTTCCACGAGTGTGGGATTGGATTGCGAGGCTGGTGGCGAACCACGAGTTGGTCTTGTCCGAAGCGAACGTGGAGGAAGTGAAGCACAAAGCTGCCGAGTGCGCGCGCTGGCTCGCGGAGCATGACTGCCGCCACCTGGAGGTCAGCGAAGAGATCCTGCAAGAAGCCATGCATATCAAGGGACTGCTGGGGATCGTCGGCGACAAGTACAGCAAAAAGGGAGTCGACGAGAATGACCTGATCTGCATCGCCACCGCCAAGGTTCATCAAGTCGAGTTGATCAGTGACGAAGGCGTGCAATTCAGTCCTCCATTGATTCCGGCAAACTCCAAGATCCCCAGGGTGTGCAACTTGCCTGAAGTGCAGGTTCCCTGCAGGTCGTTCAGGGACTTCCTGACTTCATCCGGGGTGGTCTTCTGATGAATGGGAGCAGGGTCGGTTCAAAGGGGCTTTTCTACTGGGGTTCGGGGAGCAGGTGGCCGGACTCGTCGAGGATGCCCGCGGCGATCACGTCTTTGTAGGCGAGGCAGTAGGAGTCCCATTGGACCATCGAACTGTAGACGAGGAAGCGGGGCTCCGCCTGTCCGTGCATCAGATAGGGATCGCCGTAATCCTTCTGCTCACCGCTGATCTTACGGATGATCCCGTTGGTTGGATCCCAGAAGTACTGCGCGACCGAGTAGATCGGTGGGGTGACCGCACCAAAGTACGGAATTTTCTCGATAAGGCGATGTCGTCCTCCACCGGGCCGGTGTCGACATTGTCGTAGTATTTATGCCCGTCCCGCTCGCCATTGCACCCGCGTCATAGGGCCAGACCGCCGCCGGCGGGCCAGTCTCCAGAGCGCCAGCGGAAGAAGCCAGAGTAGGCCCGGCGACAGAGCGCCGTGGGAGGAGCGGGCGCCGGCCGTGCACGCGCAGGAGTCCGGCGGGGGCGGATCGGTCGGGTCGACCGGCGGCAGGTCTCCCTGGGGTGGACCGTCGTCGTACGGCGGGTAGACGGGGTCATCCAGGATGCCGCAGTCGGCATAACCCGGCCAGCCGTACTCGGCACAGGGATGGCACTGCGGCAGGCCGTCACCGTCGGTGTCGACCGTCCCCTGGACGGTCAGCGTGGTCGTGCCGGCGGTGCTCCCGGTCGTGCCCAGGGTGCCCATGTAATCCACCGTTAGCGCGGTATGGAACGGGTAGCTCCCCTCGGCCGGGAAGTCGAAGGTGCAGGCGAGGCCGTAGCGCCCCTCGTGGCGGTCCAGAGATCGGAAGAGCAAACGTCTGAACTCCAGTCACCGAATACGAACTCGTA
>CALKWH010000380.1 GCA_938004375.1 uncultured Pseudomonadota bacterium | reverse complement strand
TCGTATTCGGTGACTGGAGTTCAGACGTGTGCTCTTCCGATCTGGCCGCGAGCGAGAGAAACGGGCCGAACGGCATGGGCGTGAGCATCCACGAGCCGGGCGGCGTGCGGAACAGTTCGTCGAACTCGGGGTCGGCCTCGGAGATGCCCCGGTACGGCGTCGGGGGCTCGCGGCGCAGCCGGAACACAAGGAAAATCAAGGCCACGAGCAGACCCTGCACGGCCGCCGCGAGGACCAGCGGGACCAGGGCGAGCGGCCCGAGAACCGCTCCGATGAGCGCCAGGAGCTTGGCGTCGCCCAGACCGAGCCCCTCGCGTCCGCGGATCATTTTATACAGGAAGGCCACAGTGGCAAAGGACAAAAACCCTGCGCCGGCGCCCCAGAGGATTTCACTGAGACTGGAATAATTCGACCCCCATGCGAATATTGCGAACACGGCAGTACCCCCCAGGGTGAGGGTGTCGGGCAGGATGAACGTGTCCCAGTCGATGCCGGCGAGCACCACGAGCAGCCAGAGAAAGAAGAAGAGACCCGTGGCCTGGACCAGGGCCGACGGGGTGAAGGCGCCCGCGGCGTTGAAGTGCAAATAAACACCGACGGCGAGGAGCCCGCAGAGGCCCTCGACCAAGGCGTAGCGCGCGGAGAACGGAGCCCGGCAGGCGGCGCAACGCCCCCGCAGCCACAGATAGGACACCACGGGCAGGTTGTGCCAGGGGCGGATACGGGCGCCGCAGGCGGGGCAGGCCGAGGGGGGATGCACCACCGAGAGCCCGCGGGGCAGCCGGTAGATGACGACGTTGCCGAAGCTCCCCCAAATCGCGCCCCAGGCGAAGGCCAGCGTGGGCCAGTACCATCCGGGGAGCTCGGCGAATTCCATTGGAGTCGGAAAATTTCAGCGCGGGAGGGGGACCATCGTCTCGTGGGCGGGGGTGCGCACGGACAGGATGTTGTAAACGTTCACGGGCTGGGCCTTGCCCTTGACGGAGATGGGCTCGCGAGCCTCGTAGTTGAAGTAGTCCTTCACGTATTGGAAGGTGTTCTCGCCAATGATGACCTCGTTGGCCTTGGCGTACGAGCAAAGGCGGGCGGCGAGGTTCACGGGGTCGCCGATGACCGTGTACTGCATGGTCTTGGAGCTGCCCAGCGCGCCGCAGACGACCTCGCCGGTGTTGATGCCGATGCCGATGGCGATGGGTTTCTTGCCCTCGGCGACGCGGGAGATGTTGTAGACCTCGAGGGAGGCGATCATCTCGACGGCGCACTCGACGGCCTTGCGCGGCCCCTCGTGGATCGTCACCGGGGCGCCGAACAGGGCCATGATCTCGTCGCCGACGAACTTGTCCAGCGTGCCCTCGTAGCGGAAGATGATGTCCACCATCACCTCGAAGTACGTGTTGAGCATGTTGACGATCTCGCGCGCTTCCATGTTCTCGCTCATGGAGGTGAAGCCACGGATGTCGGAGAAGAGCATGGTGACGGGCTTCTGCTGCCCTTCCTGATCGAAGGAGAGCTTGCCGTCGACGATCTGGTCCACGAGGTTGGGGCTCAGCAGTTTCTCGAACTGGGCGCGGGTCTTGGTCTCGCCCTCGATGCGGCGGATCAGGTTGGTGTTGGCGATGGCCACGCCCGCCTGGGAGGCGATGCCCGTGAGCAACTGGAGATCCTTCTTGCCGAAGGCGCCGGTGGCGAGCTGGGAGTCGAGGTAGACGATGCCCAGCAGCTCGTCGCCGTAGAGCATGGGCACGCACATCGTGGAGCGGATGCCCTGGATGATGATGGAGCGGGCGGCGTTGAAGCGCGCGTCCATGGAGGCGTCCGAGGAGAGCACGGCCTGCTTGCGCTCGGCGACGTCGCGCAGCACGGTGCGGGAGACCACGATGTTCTCGGACTGGCCCGGCGCCTGGTTGCGGTGACGGGACACGGCCGGCTTGAGCTCGCCCTGGCCGTCGGGCAGAAAGATGATGCCGCGGTCGCAGCGGAAGATCTCGAAGATCTTGTCCAGGATCTTGCCGAGCAGGGTGTACAGGTCGGCCTCGACGCCCAGGTAGGTGGCGACCTCGTGGCCGACGCGCAGGCGCTCGTAGTCCTGGCGCAGGACCTGCTCGTTGTTGATCGAGGCCTCGGGCATGAAGTTGCCGGCCTCGGCTGTCATGGTCTGGTGGATCTCGGAGGAGACGGCGTCCTGGGACACGAGGACGTCGGGGGTGACCGGTGCCGAGGCGACCTCGACATAGCGCAGCAGGGTGGCGCCCATGCTGATCTCGTCACCGTTCTTGAGCTGGACCTCGCTGACGCGCACCCCGTTGACGTAGGTACCGTTGAGGCTACCCAGGTCCTTGAGGATATAGCTCCCGTCCTTCAGTCGGACGACCTGCGCGTGCACCTTGGAGAGGATGCGGTCCAGGATCTGGACCGTGTTGCGCGGCATGCGGCCGATGGTGGTGAAATCCTTGAGTTCGTGGGTCTGTTGCGGTTCCTGCGAGAGAATGATCAGCTGTGCCATGGATTCGCCACTCGTGTCGAGAATGAAATTCGACGGGCTTATACTATTGCCACCGGCGACAAAGTAAAGGGAAAAGTACCGTCCGCTGCGACAGGACACGGCCCGCCTAGCCGAAGGTAACAGAATTAATTATTTCCGGGTTGTGGAGCTGAGGGGAATCGAACCCCTGACCTCTTGAATGCCATTCAAGCGCTCTCCCAACTGAGCTACAGCCCCGGAGGAGTCAGGCGGATGCGTTTATAAAGACCCCGGCCTCTGGTGTCAAGCTGTTTTTCCGGAAAAATCGGGGGATGGATTCCTCCCGACGCGGCGGCAATTTTCCGGCACAGCTTGACAACAATTAGACACGCCTTACAACCAGATTCATGGCAGGAGGTGGACCATGCAGCCGCCGGATGACCGACAGATCCTCGCCCACGGAACCTCGCGACGCTCGTTTCTCCAGTGGCTGGGCACCGGCGCCGTGCTCTCCCTGGGCGCTGCCGCCGCCTGCACCGCGCCCCCCCAACTACGCGGGAGACCGACCCCGGACGCGGGCAAGGACGGCGCGCCGGACGCCCCCCACGACGCCGACGACGGCCCCCCCCACGACGCGGTGACCGACGCCGCCCACGACGCCCCCGACGGCGCGGTGGAGGCCTACCCGTTCGAGCCCTCCCCCACCGGCTCCAGCCCGCTGTTCCGGCGCTGGCCCGAGCGCACGGTGGACCTCCAGAACCTCGAACAGATCCTTCAGAACTGGCGCCTCACCGTGGACGGCATGGTCGAGACCCCGAGGACGTTCCGCTTCGACGAACTGGTGGATCTCGCCCGCGTCAACTTCGTGATGGACTTCCACTGCGTCGAGGGCTGGTCGATCCTGGACGTGCCCTGGAACGGTCTGCACCTCTCCACGGTGTGGGACCTCGTGCGGCCCCGCCAGGAGGCCACCCACGCAACCTTCCACACCATCGGAGGCACTTACAACGAGTCCCTGCCTCTGGCGATCACGACCGAGCCCCACACGCTGCTCGCCTTCGGAATCGACGGCCACACCATCCCGCTGAAGCACGGCTTCCCGCTGCGCCTGGTGGTGCCCCGCCTGCTGGCCTACAAGAGCGCGAAATACGTGGAGCGCATCGAGTTGACCGACCACCCAGTCAACGGCTTCTGGGTCGCCCGCGGCTACCCCTACGACGCCCTGGTGCCCGAGAGCCGCCTGCGCGAAGGGAAATACTGACGCCTCAGATGATGGAATCCGGCTTGGCCGGAGCGGCCTCGATCCGACGGGGGAACCGGAGGGTGAAGGTGGAGCCGGAGCCTGCCTCGCTGCGCACGGTGAGGCTGCCGCCCAGCAGGCGGGCGAACCGGCGGGAGACCGAGAGGCCCAGGCCCGTGCCCCCCGCCGCGCGCGTGGCCGAGCCGTCGACCTGGTGGAACTCCTGGAAGATCTTCTCCTGCTCCTCGGCCGGGATGCCGCAGCCGGTGTCCTCGACGGCCAGCTCCAATTGGTCCCCCCTGGCCTCGAGCAGGACCCGCACGTGCCCCTTCTCGGTGAACTTCACCGCGTTGGAGATCAGGTTCGTGAGGATCTGCTGGACCTTGCCGCCGTCGGTGATGCAGAGGATCGGCGTCGGAGGCAGGGACACCTCGATCTGGTAGTCCCGCTCCCGGGTGAGGGACCCGTTGCGGGAGACCGTCTCCCGGACGACCTTGCGGAGGTCGTCGATCTTCTCGGCGTACACGGGCATGCGATCGGCCTCGAGCCGGGAGTGATCGAGGATGGTGTTGATCAGGTTGAGCAGGTTGCGACCGCTCTCCTCGACGGCCTGCAGGCTGGCGGTCTGTTCCTCGTTGACCGGGCCGTAGAGCCCGGAGGACAGCATCTCCGAGTACCCGATGATCGCGTTGAGCGGGATCCGCAGCTCGTGGGACATGTTCGCCACGAACTGGGACTTCAGGCGGTTGGCGCGCTCGAGCTCGTTCTTCTGCTCCTCGAGGGTCCGCGTCTGGGCCGACAGTTGCTCGTTGTTCCGCTCCAGCATCGTCACCAGCTCGCGCACGCTGACGAACGCCCGGGCATTGGAGAGGGTGATCGTCAGGGCCGGGATCACCTGCTGCAGGTAGTGCTGGTGCCGGCACTCCTGCGGACACAGCAGGACCAGCTGGCCGCCCAGACCGTCGGGGTTGCGCAGGTTGAAGCGCCGCAGGACGGACCCGGCCGACTCCAGTCCGGCGGGGGCGTCGGCCACCTGGCAATCACCTTCGAAGGAGGCCGGCTCCAGTTGCGCGGAGACGTCGCTCTCGGGGAACGAGGCGATCCGACGGAACTGGCCCGACGCGGCGCGCACGTGCAGGGCGCCGGCCCGGGCCCCGGATCCCTGGCACAGCAACCGCAGCAGGCGCGCCCAGGGGATCTCGTTCTCCCGCTCGAACGGGGCGATCAATTCATTGAGGAACCGGCTGGTGTCCTGGATCTCCTCGGTCTTCTCCAATACCTCGGCCTCGAGCCGGTTTTTCCACCCCTGCAGCTCCTCCATCCGGGCGGCGAGGTCCCGCGCCAGGCGGTTGAACGAGTCGGCGATGTGTCCCAGCTCGTCCTTGGAATCCAACTGGATCCGGGCGGACAGATCCCCCTGCCGGAAGCGCTCGACGCCGCGCAGGATTCGCCGGAACGGGATCCAGACGCGCCGCATGCCGATCACGGCGAGGAGCAGCCCCGCCAGGAAGACTCCGCCCCCGAGGGCGAGGGAGAACCAGAGCAGCGAGGTCGCCTCTTCCGCCGAGGGCCTCAGGCGGGCGCGCAGCACCAGGCGCCCCACGGTGCGGCCCTCCCGCTCCAGCGCCCAGCCGCGCACGCCCATGGCCCGGTGCTCCGCGTCCACGGACCAGGCCATCACGGGCTCCTCGAAATCCACGTACCCCTGCGACACCCCACGCCGGGAGGGGGTCGTCGACGCGCACCGGCCGGGATCGAGACGCCCCTCGAAACCCGGACCACGCCAGTGCCGGCTGATCACGAGCTCCCCATCGGGCGTGCAAACAGCCACTCCTGCAAGCTCGGCCCTCGCTGCGAGGCGCTCGAGGGCGTCGGCGAGGAAGGCATCGTCGCGGGCCAGGACGGCGGGGGCTGCCTGCCCCGCCAACTGACGCGCCTGCTCGGCGGCGACCTCCCGCCGGGTGTCCTCCCGACCGTTCCAACCCACCCAGAAGACGATGCCGGCCAGCAACAGGCCGCTGGCCAGGGAGAGAACACCGAACAGCAGCAGCACGCGACGGCTGAAGGAATGGGCGAACCGGGGGATGGCAGCGTCCTGTTGCATGGTCATCGGTCACCTGGCCAGGGCCTGCGTCCGCCAACGGGGCGAACCGGCGAGCTCGCCGACGCCCAGCCAGACGGCGACTGCCTTGTTGTAGAAGATTTGGCCCGTGACGGTCCCGCCTCCGTCGGCGTCCCAGTCGGCCGCCTGGGGCTCCACCGCTGCGACGGCCCCCATGAGGACCTCGTGCCGGGTCCGGGCGAACAGCGGGATCCCGACCCGGGCCTGGACCCGCGCGAACGCCTCGAGCACCAGGTGCTCCAACACCTCGAAGTCCGCGGCGAGCACGACCCCGCCGCACGTCTGGCGTCCTTTCAGCAGGTCGGCGGCCAGCTGCAGTGCCTGGTCCCGGGTGTCCACGACGACGCGCCGGGTGCCGCGGGGGAGCGGCGCAGCACCGGACCCGCGGGCCAGCATGGGCGTCTCGACGAGGCAGAACTGCCGCCCGGCCGCCACCTTGGCGAACTGCTCGAGCAGGACATCCCAGGCCTCGACCGGCGCCTCCCAGGACACCCGGCCGTGTCGCGGGTGCAATGGCCGCTCCCCGGCGACGAAGTGCTCGACCACGAGAACCCCGGGGAGCTCGACGGATCGCGCGGCGCGGCGCCCGAAAGTATAGACGATCTGCCCCCGCGCCAGGCCACCCGCCCCGGTGAAGCGCACCCAGGCGCCCGAAGCCAGCCGGGGGGCAGCCGCACGCTCGAACTCGGGAACCCCGGGCGGATAGGCCACGGCGACGGGCAACGCCTGCCCCTGCCAGAGCTGGAAGGCCAGAAACATGGTGAACGCGAGCATTCGCCTCCTGGAACCCGTGGGCTATGGATCGACGAGCACCACCGAGAGCCCGAAGACCCAGTGCTGGGTCTCGTGATCGACACCGTCGCAGTCGCGGGCCGGCCCTTCCCAGCAGGAGCGCCAGTTCAGACCGCTGTAATACCGCAGCGAGACCCCCGCGAGCAGCCGCGGATGCAGGCGCCGCAGCAGGGCGGCGTGGATTCCCGCGTGCACGCCGGGCATCCAAAGCGTGTATCGCCCCGCTGGCGTCGTCCCGACCCCGTCCTCGAGGATCCGCTCCGTGCGAAAGACGGACACCGCGACGCCGGCGCCCAGGCTGAGCACCCAGTCCCCGAGATCGAAGCGTCGGTACAACATGGCGTCGGCAAGCCAGAACGCGGGGCCCACGAAGCCCGGCTCGCTCCCGTCGTAGGCGCTGTAGAGGGCCGATGCGCCGATCCACCAGTCCCGATGCCATTGCCGGCGGTGGGCCCAGGCCACGGAGTTGGAGCTCTCGAGGCCCGGCGCCTGCTCCGGCGGCAGCTCCCACACCAGGCCGCCCAGGCCGGTGGTGGCCTCCCACTCGGCGGGGGCGCCGAGCAGCAGGGCGCAAGAAAAAACCAGGGATCCCATGTTCACCTTTCCAGGAGCTTCTGGGCGTGGGCGAGGGTCTCGGGCGTGTCGATGTCCTGCCAGGTGCCGTCACGCATCTCCTGGGTGCACATCAGCCCGCGGGCGGAGAGCCGTTTCACTCCCTGGGACAGCGAGGGACTCTCGAGCTCGGAAAGCGCGCTCACCAGCGCCGGGGAGATGCAGAACAGCCCCGTGTCAATGGCGTTGTAGCTCTCGAGGTCCTTGCCGATCTCGATGACGCGACCGGCCTCGTCGGTGAGGACCTTGGTGGCGTCGTCGAGATCGAAGACGCCGGCGATGTCCCGGTCGATCATCAGCACCGTCTGATCGCCCGCCCGATCCAGCGCGGTCATGTGGGAGACGCACGCCCCCAGAAACAGATGATCGGACATCGAGAGGAGCACCCGCTCGTCCACGAAGGACGCCGCCGCCAGGACGCTCAGTCCGTTGGGCTCCGAGTACCGGTGGTTCTCGAAGAACGAGAGCCGCACCCCCGGGGCCGCGCCCTGCTCCACCGCGGCGCGCACCTCGTCGCCCCGGTAGCCGACCACGATGGCGACTTCGGCGATCCCGGCGTCGTGGAACTGCCGGATGAGACGGACGATGGACGGCTCCCCGGCCAGCGGCGTCAGGGGTTTGGGGATCGACTGGGCCGGAGACAGGCGGCTGCCGTAGCCGGCGGCGAGGATCAGGGCTTTTCGCAGTGGGGCCATGGGGGGCGGACATCCTCGGTCGCGGGGTTGTGCCCGGCGGGGGCGGTGCCGCCCACCCCGGTTGTCGTTGTCCGCGACCGGTGGGGAAAATAGCGCGATTGCGGAGAAAAAGCATCCCCTGAATTACGCCCCGCACCCCGAAGTTGGCTTTTCTAACCGGATCGTGGATACCATCGTACCCGCTGAGTCCGGCTTCACCGGCTCACCTGGAGTCATCGATGAGTATTCCCCCCGTCGAGCTGGGCGCACGGGTCTTCTTCGACGCCTGCATCGCCACGGCCGAACCCCACTCGGAGCCGGGCCGCGACCACGCCCGCGCCATGAGGGCCTTCTTACCGGGGGACGAGGAACGGCTGAGCCGGCTCTGAGATCGGAAGAGCGTCGTGTAGGGAAAGAGTGTAGATCTCGGTGGT
>CALKWH010000379.1 GCA_938004375.1 uncultured Pseudomonadota bacterium | reverse complement strand
GATCGTATTCGGTGACTGGAGTTCAGACGTGTGCTCTTCCGATCTGATGGATTTCAACGAGCTCGCCCTGTGGCCGGTTTGGATGATGTTCCCGCAAAAACTGAGCGCCGGGGAATGGGGATCGAACCTCCTGTATCAGCGCTTATCCGTCGTCAATGCGAAATGGGCCAATTCCCATCTCCACATTCCCAGCCGTTTTCGTGCCGATTCCTGGGTGCCGACAGATATGGATGCGCCCTTGAGGCGGATTCGTGCCTATTCGCCGACGCACTCTCACGAAGAGATGACCCACTATTACAAATGTCGATTGGCCCTGAAAGATCCTTTGAATCCATTTCATTCCATTCTCGACTTCGGGAAAATGACGGATTGTCTTCGTGGAACCGGGATTGAGCCGAAGCAGAAATGGTACCCGGATGATTTTCGGGATTACACCGCGATCCTGGGTGGGATGCTGGGGGAAGATCCGCGCAGCTATTCCGGTGTCCGCAGCAGGGGTTATACGAGAATAGAAAATAAATATGGTATTAGCCTTGAAATCATCGCGGCGGTTCTGAATTCCACCCATTGGATACGCCGGGAGGTGGTGGAACGCAAGGTCCGAACCGCCGATTATTTTGTCAATGATGAGCCGACAGTCAGCGAGAAATATAAAGATCCCCTCACCCAGGCGGTCGTCTTTGGAAGCGCCGACGTTGTGAAATTATTTTTGGAGAACCAAGTTCCCCCCATTGGTTCAATGGTTTCCATGGCTGCGCGAACTGGAAATTTGGTGGTCCTCGATTTGCTCAGGAAATCAGGATTGTCTGTCAATGCAAAGGTTGAGGGAGAGCTCTATCATTCAGTGTCCCTGTCGAAAGAGAGGGATTGCAAGTTTTGTGATTGGGAGATATCCGTTCCTGGTGTTCCCAAGGAAGAATGCTGTTTGTATCAAATGTTAATGAAAATCAAGGACACCCTTGGCAACGAGCAGAGCCCGTTTTCATATTGTGATGACGGAACAGTTTGGTACAGATACTCAAACGGCGCCTCGCTCGATATCTCTCAGACAAACAGACTACTCGGATTGGTTGAAGCGCACCAAGCTCCGGCGCCGGTCGACTTTGCGTCCATCGAAAAGAACTATGACCAGGTGCATGTGTTCTACCCGTACAAGACGCCGCTGATGTTCGCCGCAGAGTACGGGCGCAAGGAGGCGGTGGCGTTCCTGCTTAAACACGGGGCCGATGTGAACGCCGGAAACGGCGGCCTGAGCGCCCTCAGTTACGCAGCCAAGTACGACTACCTCGACATCGCGCGGATGCTGCTGGCCGCCGGTGCGCTGCTGGCGCATGAATGGGTGATCGAGGAGGAGGCCGACGTGCTCAAGGCTTTCGTCGGTCTATCGGACTGTGACAGGAACCCGGCGCTCTTCGCGGATTCGAAGACCCGCATTCGCACCCGGTGGAAGTACGAGCAGCTGCATCATCCGCTGTTCACGGCCGCCCGGGAAGGGCACCTGGAGATGGTGAAGTTGCTGCTGTCGCACATGAAGGACGAGAAGTTCGATGTCATCGTGAAGAAGTCCCTCGACGCCATCGCCGGGTACCGCGTGTTCGAGTACCCGCAGATCCGGACCGCACTCGCCGCGCACCTGCGTCGCAAGTAGGGACGAACCGGTCCTTTCCGGACTCCCGGGATCGAATTCTCCCCCACCAGGTGCCCGATGACGAAGTCCTTCGGGTCGGTGATTGGGGGGCCGCGCCCGCAGGCTGGCGAAGTCCGGGGAGGCGGGCGCCGGTAAGAAGGCGTCGAACCAGGCGACGAACCCGTCCAGCGGCAGCACCTGAGCCAGGAGGTGGGCCTGACCATGGCCACACGTTCGTGGGGGATGATGACCGTCTTCCACCTCGCCCATGGCGGCTGACCCGCCCCGAACGCCCGATCTGCGTCTCCTCCGCAACTTTTCCTGAGAACTCCTGATGATAGGACAGGTGGGATGCCCTGTTTTCATGACACCTGCGAAGAAGAGAAGGCGAGCCGTTTGGATTTCACGTGTGGGATCTCCAGGGGCCGGTTCCTGAGTTGGTGTACGAACAGTACTATGGCCGTAGCGAGATCGCATCCGGTACCGGCGTGGCCGCCGATGGCTGGTACTACTGGAACGAACTGGTCGACGGTCACCTGCAGATCCGGGGGGTGGATGTGGTCACGGGCGACACGCTCACTACTAACGGAACGACCTTCGAGAAGGCCGGGGCGCACCCGGCCGGACGCGCGGTCCCCCACCTGGTGTCGTTCTTCGGCGGGACCTCCACGCCGCCGGGGTCATCGACCCCCTCACCAACCGGTTGTTGCCGGATCCCGAGCCCGCGAACTGACAGCGATGGGCGCAAAGAACCTGATCAAGTTTGGCAATCGGTCAGGCCTTCAGGCCTTGGGGCGGTCGGGGACGACCGAAATGGGCCGGAAATGTAATGTATTACCAAAATTGGTGTTGAAAAAGCGTAATGCAATACTATACTAACCGGGAGAATGGAGGGATGCGATGCAGGATTTGCTGGAACTGAGCGCCCGGACACTCGAAATTCAGAACCGTCCATATCTCCGCTATTTTCTTCGGGACAATTCCCTGGAGTCCCGCCTCTCCATCATCAGCGGTCCCCGGGGAATCGGAAAATCCACCGTACTGGTGCAGCATCTCTTGGGGCAGGTCTCGGGGGACGTCTGGTCGGAGAGGATTCTCTATGTCGCGGCCGATCATTTTCTGGTCAGGAAGTACCACCTGTACGAAATCGCCGAGTGGTTTTTCCGCCGTGGCGGCCAGATCATCGCGTTCGATGAAATCCACCGCATCCGTGACTGGTCCATGCAACTAAAGAGCATCTATGACACTTTCCCCGGTTTGAAGGTGCTGGCGTCGGGCAGCAGCGCGCTCGAAATCCACCAGGGAACCCATGATCTCTCTCGCCGCGCGGTCGCCTATCGGATGCACGGCCTGTCCTTTCGTGAGTTCGTGGAGCTGCGGACCGGTCTGGCGTTCGGGCCGCTGCCGCTTTCGGACTTGCTCGAGGACCACCGCCGTCGCGCCGGGTCCATCGTTCGCGATCTGGACGCCGCGGGGTTCAAGGTCCTCGCCCTGTTCGCGGACTACCTCGTGCGCGGTTTCTATCCCTACTTTCTGGACCTGGCAAACGTGCCGCTGTTCCAGCGGACCCTGGAGCAGCAGGTGCACACGACCATCGAGTCGGATCTGCTGTCCATCCATCCATCGCTCGGCGGGGAGAGCATTCGGAAGATCAAGCACCTGCTGTCGGTCGTCGCAGCCTCGGTGCCCTTCACGCCCGATCTGAACGCCGTCAAGCAGGCGGTGGAAGTGGTCGACACCCGGACGTTGAAGACCTACCTGAAGTATCTGGAAGATGCAGGGATCCTCCGCCAGCTTCACTTGCCCGGCCGGCCGTTCGATGCCCTGCGCAAGCCCGAAAAAATTTTCCTGCACGACACGAACCAGCTCTTCGCGCTGGCGCCGGCGAACGCAGGCAATGTGGGGACCGTGCGCGAGACCTTCTTCGCGCAGGCGCTTTTGCCGTCGCATGCGCTCGCGGCCGCCCGCGAAGGGGACTTCGTCGTCGACGGCCGGTGGGTGTTCGAGGTCGGTGGAAGGAGCAAGAAGCGCAGACAGATCAGGAATGTGGAGGAGGCCTGGCTCGCAGTGGACGACCTCGAGACCGGCGTTGATCGCACGATCCCGTTGTGGCTGTTCGGTTGGGGATACTGACGGGGGCGGGGACGACCCCGTCACAGATTGACGACGTGGCCCAGGAACAAGACCGTGCGGGTGGCGCGTTCGACGATGGCGTAGACGAAGGGACGGTCGGCGGTGAAGTAGATGTAGCGCGGCGTGTCCGAGTTCCCGGTGTCGTTCATGGCGATGCCCGTGGCCGCCGCGGCCTCGGTTCCCTGCTTGTTCACGTCGATGAAGGCCTTGTGGAAGACCCCGCCGACGCAGGTCGGAACCCCGAAGAGCCCGAGGAAGTCCGGCGTGGGGGAGGCCGTGCACAGCAGGTCCCCCAGCCCCAGGGCGGGCATCAGGTCGTGAAGCGCGATTTCCCAGTCGATGCGGAACGCCGGCACCTTGACGTAGGCGATCTGCTCGGAGTTCACCGGCGGGGTGTACCCCAGCTCCAGGTAGCGTCCGAGGGCGTCCGCCGTCAGGCCTTGCGTGAAGGCGTCGAAGTCCGACGGGAGCAGGAGCACCATGTCGAACCGCTCGTCCTGGTAGGGCAGGGGGAGCACCTGCACGAGGGAGTCCGCCAGTCCCTCGATGGGGCCTTCCCCATACGGGGACGCCTCGAGTCGCACCGACATCGGCGTGAGGACCTTGTCCGCGGCCGTCCCGTGGAACGTCAGGGGGTCGCCGTCCTCGAACTCGTACTTCCACTTCGCGTTGAAGTACACCGCGTTGACCAGCGCCATGTCGGTCTCCTCGTGGATGCTCTCCGGCGGGAACAGGTTCGTGATCTTGCCGGCCGTGCGGTCTTCGACCCAACGGTTGATGTCCCGGCGGACGGACTCGTAGTCATTGGCGAAGTCCACCACGTAGGTCGTGGCGTCGTAGTTGCGCGTGACCGCGTCGAGGTATGCCTGGACCAACTGGAACTGCTCGCCGACGAACAGCGCGTTGGCCATCTCGATCCGGGCCGCGGGCGTGGAGCGTCCCAACAGTGAGAGGTACAGCGCGCCCTGGCCGTCCAAAATCTCCTGATCGGTGCCCAGGAGGAAGAAGCCGTCGCGCATGACCTGCGCCGTTTCGCCGTTGGCCCCGGGGTAGAGCAGGTTGAACGCGGAGAAGATCGAGTATGGCGACACGACGAGATTCTGGCCGTGGTTGTCGGGCAGAAGCTCGCGGTACAGCGCGGCGGTGAAGGCCCGCTGGCTCAGGGCGGCCTGCTCGATCACGGCCGGTTCCACGGTGGCCGGGTCCAGGACCGGGACGTCGCCCCGCAGGCCGGTGAACACGACCGGGGCGGGCTCCTCACCGCAGGCGGCGATGGTCAGGGTAATCCAGAAGAACAAGGCGCAGCGCAGGGCAGTTTTCATGGGGTCCAACCTTTCGCGACGGTCTCGGTCCCCGTCGCATATTGCGTATAGCACGCCATCATGCGATGGCAAACTGTGGAAACAAGAACTGTAGGAATACGGACGCGCGGCACACGGACGAGGGAATCCGGATCCACGGACGGCCACGGACGGCCACGGACAGGCACGGACGGCCGCGCCACGGACGAGGGAATCCGGACCCACGGACGGTTTGGAAACGAACCACGGGCTCGCGCGACCCCGATTTCGATTTCGATTTCGATTTGGAGCTGGAACGGACGTGGGCCTCCCTTTCCCTTGACGGCGCGGCGCATATCCCATAAATTCTCGATCCGACATGGGAATTCTCCACGCCCTGCTGAACAACCTGACGCTGCTCGTGACCCTGGGCGTGCTATACACATTGATCCTGCGGAAGTTCCCACGGAACCCTATTCTGCACGACGTGCTCTCGGGCGTGTTGTTCGGCGCGATCGCACTGTTCGCCATGTTCACCCCTCTGCGGCTCCACGAGGGTCCCATCTACGACGGACGCAGCATCGTCCTGGCGCTGGCCGGGCTGTTCGGCGGTCCCCTCGCCGGGCTGATCGCGGCGCCCGTCGCGGCTGCCGGACGCCTCTGGATCGGCGGGGTGGGGCAGTGGGTGGGCGTGGGCGTGATCGTCGAAGCCACGCTGCTGGGGATCGCTTTCCGCGCCGTCGTCCGACGCTGGCCGCAGGCCATGCGCTGGCCGTACCTGTGGGCGTTCGGCCTGGCGGTGCACCTGGGGATGCTCGCCCTCCAGATGGGGATACCCGCCGGGATCCGCTGGCAGGTGGTGAGCCAGATCGCCGCACCCGTGCTGCTGCTGTATCCGCCGGTGTTCGTACTCATCGCGTGGATCTTCGAGGAGCAGCGGAACGCGGCCGCGGTCTCCGCCCGGCTCGCCGAGCACGAGCGGTTCCTGCAGGACATCCTCAACGCCATGCCCAACCCCGTTTACTACAAGGCCACGGACGGGACCTACCTCGCCTGCAACCAGGCCTTCGCCTATTACGCCGGTCAAAGGCTCGAGGACATGATAGGCCGCACCATGGACGGGCTGCTCCCCCCTCCGGTGGCAGAGACGATCGCCCGCATGGATCAGGAGTTGTTCGAGAACCCCGGGGTGCAGCACTTCGACGTCACGATCCCCTGCGCCGACGGCGTAACCCGCGAGGTGGCCTTCGACCGCGCCACGTTGAAGAATCCGGACGGCTCCATCGCGGGCATCGTCTCGTGCGCCTCGGACCTCACCCCCCACCGCCGGCTCGAGGACCAGCTCCGGCAGGCCGCCAAGCTCGAGGCCGTGGGGCGGCTGGCCGGCGGGGTGGCCCACGACTTCAACAACATGCTCGGCGTGATCCTGGGTCAGACCGAGGAACTGTTGGACTCCATCGGCGAGCACGACGGTCGCCGCGCCCTCATCGAGGAGATCCGCAGGGCCGCCCTGCGCTCCACGGAGTTGACGCACCAGCTGCTCGCCTTCGGGCGCCGCCAGACCGTCAATCCTCAGCCGCTCGATCTGGACGCCCGCGTCGCCGAGTCCCTGCGGATGCTACGTCGCCTCATCCCGGAGAGCACCGCCATCGGGTTCACGCCGTCGGGAGAGCCCCACGTCGTGCTCGTGGACCCCGCGCAGTTCGATCAGGTGCTGACCAACCTGGTGCTCAACGCCCGCGACGCCATCGAAAAGCGGGGGCGCATCGACGTCTCCGTCGAGGACGTCACCCTGACCGAGCCCCACCCGGGCGCGCCGACGGCGGTCCCGCCGGGACGATGGATTCGCCTGCGGGTGGCCGACGACGGCGCCGGCATCCCGCCCACGCTGCTCGACAAGATCTTCGAACCGTTCTACACCACCAAGGAGCCGGGCAAGGGCACCGGGCTGGGCCTGGCCATGGTCTACGGCATCGTCTCCCAGAGCCACGGCCACGTGCAGGTGCGCAGTCACCTGCAGGAGGGATCGACCTTCGATCTGTACCTGCCGCGCCACGAGGGGGCGCCCGCCCAGCGCCCCGACCCCCGCCGGCGCCGCGACACGCGGGAGCTGCGAGAGGAGCTCGCCCGGTCCGAGCCGGTCCCCGGGCACGCCATCCTGGTCGCCGAGGACGAGGAGGCCAACCTGCGGCTGACCGAGCGCATCCTGGTGCGCGCCGGCTATAGATCGGAAGAGCACACGTCTGAACTCCAGTCACCGAATACGATC
>CALKWH010000378.1 GCA_938004375.1 uncultured Pseudomonadota bacterium | reverse complement strand
CGATCGAACCGCTGCGCTGATTCCCGCGCCACCATCGGCGCCCAGAGCGCCATTTCCGCCGCGATGATGCCCTGCTTCGCATTCGCCTCACTGTATCCTGGCGATGCCTAATACACCCAACGCCCGCAAATTGCACCCAATTCCAAAGCGGTTTTTTCGACAAATCCCATACCATGAACTCACCCAGCGGCGTCACAACCCATCATCGCGCGCCCCTGGCGTCAGGTTTGAAAACCGAGGCGTGGTGGGTCATATAAGATGGGTCATCATCAGGTGCGGGGGGCGGGGTCCGTCAGGCGCGCGTCGGCGGGAGCGCGGCGCAGCAGGTTGGAGCGGGCAGCGCCGACGAGGTAGAAGGAGCCGGTCACCGGCGCTGGGCGCTGGACGAGCGCGAGGGCGTCGGACAGGTCCGGCGCCGTCGCCAGGAGCGGCAGGTCCAGGGCGCGGACGCGGTCGGCCAACGCGGCGGCCGACAGGGCACGGTCGGCACCCGCCACCTGGGTGCAGACGAAACCCGAGGCGACCGGGGCGAGCAGGCGCAGCGAGCGGTCCACGTCCTTGTCGGCCATGAACCCCACCACCACCGGCAGGGGGGCGAGGCCCAGTTTCCAGAGCGTGTCGGCCATGGACGCTAGCGCCGGCGGGTTGTGGGCACCGTCGAGGTAGAGTCCGTCGATCGACTCCAGGCGCCCGGGCCAGCAGAATCCGGCGAACGGGGCGCGCAGTTCCAGCGGGCGCCCGACGGCCAGGCGCGCCAGGGTCAGCGCGATGGCGCAGTTGGCGGGCATGTGCACTCCGGAAAGCGGCACCGGCATCCGGACGGCGGGCTCGTCGCGGAAGCGCCAATCCACCCGCTCCCCATCGACTCCGGCCGTGAAGTCCCAGTCCCGCCCTCGAACCAGCGCCAGGGCCCCACGGCCGGCCAGCGTGGCCAGCACGACCTGCTCCTGGACCCGCGTGAGCCCCGGCGGCACCACGAAAGGTACGCCGGGCGCCGCGATGGAGGCCTTCTCCCAGGCCACGCGCGCCGGATCGGTGGTGAGCGAGAGGGCGTGGTCCTCCCCAAGCGAGGTGATGGCCGACGCGCACGGGCGGATCCACTGGGTGGCGTCCAGCCGCCCTCCCAGGCCGACTTCGACCACGGCCACGTCCACCCGGACCTCGGCGAAGTGCAGCATGGCCATGCAGAACGCGGTCTCGAAAAACGACAGGGGCACACCGGTGTCGCGCACCCGAGCCAACGTCTCGATCAGCGCCTCGTCGTCGAGCTCCACGCCGTCGACGCGGATGCGCTCGGAGAAGCGCTCCAGGTGCGGCGAGGTGAAGAGCCCGCAGCGCAGGCCCTGGGCGGTGAGCAGCGCGGCGGTCATGGCCGCGGTGGAGCCCTTGCCGTTGGTGCCGGCGACGTGGACGGCGGGAAAAGCGCCCTGGGGAGAGCCCAGTGCGCGCAGGGCGGCGGCGGTGGGTCCGAGTCCCCACTTCACGCCAAAGCGCCGCAGGGCGAACAGGTACGCCTGGGCCTCGGCCACGGTGGTGATTCCATCGGACTTCACCGGGCGGTTGAAGAGGTGATTGTCCATGGGTGCGACGCTCGTCCCTGGGCTAGAGATTCTTTTCCTTCATCTCGAGGAACTCGAGGAACTCGAGGTAGCGTCCCTCCTCGGCGATGAGGAAGCCGTCCGGCTGGGGCATCACCAGACGCGCCTCGGCGAGCTGGTCCACCACTGCAGCCACCTGCCCCAGCGGGAACCCGACGAAGCCCGAGAGCCGCTTGAGCGTGATGGGCACCAGGATACCGCCGGCCTGGGGCTGCCCCTCCTCGCGGGACATGAAGTGCAGCGCCTTGACCACGCGATGGGTGCGGTCCGAGAGCATGAGCGCCTCGATCTGCATGTTCGCCTGGTACAGTCGCTGGGCGAGGTTCTTCATGATGCGGATCGTGATTTGGCTCTGGGTGGCGACCATCCGCAGGAAGGTCACCTGATCAAACACCAGACACTCGGCGGGCTCGATCACCGTGGCGGTGGCCGAACGGGGCCGGTTCAGCAGCAGCGACATCTCGCCGAAGAAGTTGCCGTCGCCCACTACGGTGATGATGTGGTCCTTGCCATTGATGCGGCGGCTGATCTGGACCTTTCCCTGGCGGACGACGAACAATTCGCTGCCCTCGTCCCCCTCCTGGAAGAGCACGGCGCCCACGGGGTACTGCTTCACGAACTGTTCTAGCACTTCTTTTTCCTGCGTCATGCATCACCTGCGTGGCGTCGGCACACGTCGTTGCGGGTTGACGGCTTTCTATAGCACAAGAAGGCGAAATGCAAAACCATATTGAACCGGAAGGTTTTACTTGACATCAAAAGCCCCGGGGAAGGATGAATGGGGGCGGAAGAAGCGCGCGTCTAAATGTCTACCATCCGCCTTATCCCTTGTCCCGGCTATCGGTCCAGCGCATGGACACACCTCAAACACGACCCATGGAGGGCCCTGTGATCCGCGTTACGGGCGGTGCCTATCGCGGCCGGAATCTGCGGGTTCCCGCCGAAGGGGTGCGCCCCACGCCGTCCATGGTCCGGGAGGCGCTCTTCTCCATCCTGGCGGGGCTCCGGCCCGACGACCCCGCCCCTGACGCCACCGGCCGCGGCCGCGTCTGGCTCGACCTGTTCGCGGGCTCCGGCGTGATGACGGTGGAGGCCCTCGGGCGCGGCTTCGCCTCGGCGGTGTGCGTGGAGAAGGCGCGTCCCGTGTACCAGGTGCTGCGCCGCAACCTCGAGGATCTGGCCCTGCTCGACCGCGTCCGCTGCGTGGCCGGCGATGCCCGCCGCTTCCTGCAGGACGACCGGGACGCCGTATACGACCTGATTTACATGGACCCGCCGTTCGCCCTGACGGAGCTGCGCGACGCCGTGCTCGAGGCGGCCGGCGCGCGCCCGCGACTGACCCCCGGCGGCGTGCTGCTGCTCGAGCAGGACGTCCGCCACAACCCGCCCCCGTCCGCCGGCTGCCTGGTGCAGTTCATGTCGCGGCGCTGGGGGCAGACCCAGGTGAGCTTCTACCATGTCGAAGAGAACCGCAGTCTACCCCGGATCGTTTGACCCCATCACCCTGGGCCACGTGGACCTGGTGCGCCGGGGCCTGAGCCTGTTCGACGAGATCGTCGTGGCCGTGGCCATCAACTCGGCCAAGCACACGCTGTTCACCCTCGACGAGCGCGTGGAGTTGATCCGCCGGACCTTCGCCGACGACCCCCGGGTGCGGGTCACCGGCTTCGAGGGGCTGCTGGTGGACTATCTCAAGGACAACGGGATCGGCACGCTGCTGCGCGGCCTGAGGGCCATCTCGGACTTCGACTACGAGTTCCAGATCAGCCAGATGAACCGGGCGCTGTGCCCGGACATGGACACGGTCTTCCTGATGACCGGGTCCCAGTATTTCTACCTCAGTTCCTCGGTGATCAAGGAGGTCGCCCGCTTCGGCGGCGACGTCTCGTCCTGGGTCCCCGCGCCCGTCCAGGCCGCCCTGGCCGCGAAGTTCAGGGGGTGAGGTCCGACGGCCCCCGGCGGGCTTCCCGCATGGCCCGCTGCTCCTCGAGGAGGTGGGCCACCAGCTCGCGGACCGGGAAGCCCAGGTTGTTCTCCGTGGCCACCGCGAAGATGGGCCGGGGCAGCCCCGAGGCCTGCCACTGCTCCATGACGCCGCGGACCTCGTCCAGGGTGCAGCCGGCGAGCAGCAGCACCCGGGGCAGTTGACCGCACCCCGGCGCCGCCGGATCCTCGGGGTCCGCGAGCACCTCACCCACGGTGCGCTCCGGCGCCTCGGCGGACACCGGCCGAAGCCCGGGCGGCTCGACGAACACCACGCTTAGAAAGACCCGCAACGACTCCCGCTCCGCCGCCTCGTAGCCGCAGACCAGCACTGCGAGCGGCCCCGGCAGCCGCTCCGGCTCCGCCTCCATGCACGGCGACCCCGGCTTCACAGCCGGCGGCCCCGGCTTCCCAGCCGGCGGCCCCGGCTTCCCAGCCGGCGGGCTCCCGCGGAAATCGTCGAGCGGCCGCGTCATGGGCACAAAGGTGATGCCGTTCTTCTCCTGAGCCGGCCCCGTGGGCAGGAAGCGCAGGGCCACGTAGGCGCCCACCGCGTTGGGGGAGGCGTTCACCGAGAGCGCCTCCCGCCCCCTGCCCGCAGCGTCCACGGCGGCGTGCCCAAGCAGCGCCCGGCCCACCCCGCGACGCTGACGGAACGTCTCCACGAAGAACAGCGAGACGTGGGCGCCGTCCCGCAGGACCAGCACGCCCACGGGCGCGCCTTCCTCGCGGGCGACCCATCCGCCCAGACTGTCGCCCAGTTTGTCAAGGAGCGCCCCGGGCTCGATGAACCGGTGGAACTCCTCGCAACCCTCGGGCGGAAACAGGGGCGCGACGTGCTCATCGAACACACGACAGACGAGGGAGGAGACGGACTTCAGGTCTTCGGGCATGAGCGGAGTGATGACCATCCGGGTATTCTACCTGGACTGACGTGGATGGCAAGGGGCTCAGGCCGGATCCGTCAGGCTCATCACGCGGGCCCAGCCGCCGGGGACGTTCAGACGGACGACGCCGTCGCGCACCGGGAAGCGCGTCGGCGGGTTCAGGGCGTCCACCAGCGTCGCGGACGTGAGACCCGGAAGGCGCAGGTCCAGCGTCGCCTCCTGCAACGCGGCGTTGACGGCGACCACCACCGAGTCCGGGCCGCGGTGACGCAGAAATGCCAGTTGCCGCGGCGCGACGTGCAGTTGTCGGTAGCCGCCGTCGGCCAGGGCCGGCAGTTCGCGGCGCAGCCGGGCGAGCCTTGCGATCGCCGCGGGCAGATCCGCCGCGGCCTCGCGCGTCTGCTCGGCGAGGTCCAGGGTCGGCCGCAGCGCGGTGTCGTCGGTGGGCGTGCGGCTTCCCCTGATCCCCCACTCGGAGCCCTGATAGATCGCGGGCACCCCCGGGATGGTGAACAGGAGGCAGTACAGCGGGAACAGGAGCGCCCGCCCTCCTACCCGCTCCACCGCGCGGTCCACGTCATGGTTGTCGGCGAACTGCACCAGGGGCAGACACCGGTACGGACCGTCGGGACCGAACTGCCGGTTCAGGCCGTAGGCGAGCTCGAACAGGTTGCCGTCTGCCAGGCTCGACCACAATCCCTTGTGCAGCTCGTAGTCGGTGACCCCGTGGAGCCGTCCGGGGCCGGCGAATCGTCGATAATCTCCATGGACCACCTCCCCGAACAGGGCCAGTCCCGGGTGCCGTGCGTCGCAGTGCGCCCTCAGGGCGACATGGAAGGCGTCGTCGACGTGGTCGGCCGCGTCCAGCCGCAGACCGTCGATGCCCCAGCGCTCGACCCAGGCGTCCACCGCCGCCAGCAGATGCTCGATGACCTCGGGGCGGCTCGTGTCGAGCCGGGCGAGCTCCGGCGCGCCACACCAGCACTCGTAGGTGAAGGGGTCCCCCGACGGCCCACGGCGAGTGAAGTCGACACCGCGGATCCATGCGGCGTGGGTCGCGGCAGGACCGCTCTCCACGAGCTCCCGAAACGCGAAGAAGCCCCGCCCCACATGCCCGAACACCGCGTCGAGCAGCACGCGCAGGCCCCGGGAGTGGGCGGCCTCCACGAGCGCAGCCAGCGTACGGTCATCCCCCAGCCGCCGGTCCACCCGGAACAGATCCACGGTGTCGTAGCCGTGGCTCATGGACTCGCAGACCGGGCCGAGCAGGAGCGCGTTGGCGCCCAGCTCGCGTGCATGATCCAGCCAAGGGTGAAGCCGCGCGAGCCTCGGCACGACCGGCTGCCCGCCGTCGTTTCGGCGCGGCGCCCCGCAGGCGGCCGGCGCATAGATGTGATACAGGATCGCCTGATCGAACCAAGTGTGCATGGATGAATCCTTTCTGGTCGTATACCGTCCGGTATATTCGAGGCCAAAAAAATATTGACAATAATCCGTCCTGTTGCCTCTCCGACCGCTGATTTCCGCCAGCCGGTCTCTACGAGAAGATACCGTGCATGAACTGGTGCACGGCGCGATACACCAGGTGGTCATCGTAAGTGAGCTCACCCGCCGCGAGCAGGTCCGCCCAGCAGTCGAGCATCCCCTGGAACGTCACCGCGTAGGCGTGGTGGCGGCCGATCATGTTTCCGTGGTCGGCCGAGGCCGACAGAAACACCTGTTCGAGCCGGTCCACCTGTCGGACCCGCGTGGGCGCGACCACGGCGCCCGCCTCGCTGGACATGGGGGCATGATTGAGCATCCGAATCAACCGGTACAACCCGGGCTCCTCACGGGCGAAGATAAAGAAGACCCTGGCCAGCCTCGTGAGCGTCAGCGTGAGATCGTGCCTGTAGTCCGCGGCCTGGGCGAGGGCCGCGTCGAGTCCGGTAAGGCGGGCGGACAGGAGCGCCTCGAGCAGGCCGAGCTTGCTGCCGAAATAATGATAGAGCGTGGGCTTGGTCACCCCGGCCGCCTCCACGATCTGCTGAACGGCGACGCCGTCGTAGCCGTGCTCGGTGAAGAGTAGCAGCGCGTGACGGAGGAGCTCGAAGCGGCGATCGGGGGCGGCAGGATCCATCATGAGCGCCAATATACCAAACGGTATATCATTGTCCAGACCGAATTCGCCCCTGCGCGTCCAGGAACGAGCGCACGAACGGCGCGCAGAGCTGGCGGGGATCGTCCGCGTCCGGGAGGTCCTCCACTGCCGTCGTGGAACGGCGCGCCACGAACCCGGCCCGCTCGTACAGGCGCAGAGCCGCCGGATGATCGCCGTCGCAGGTGTGCAGCCACACCGGTGCGGGCGCCCAGGCGCGCGCCAGACGAACGGCCGCAGCCACGAGCCCGGCCCCCAGGCCCCGCCCGGTGAACCCGGGCAAGAGGCCCAGAAACTTCACCTCCACGCTACCGTCGGGCGCCGGCCCGAGCCAGTCGGTCTCCTCCGGGACCACCGCGTGCCTCACCAGCTCGAGGTAACCCGCCGGGGTCCCGCGATCCCACAGGACCCAGGTGCGGACCCGCCCCGAGCACACCCAGGCGTCCCACTGGCCGAAGTCCCAGGACAGCCTGCTGTACCAGCCCCAGGGGCGCCCCACGGCGCAGAACAGGAACTGGCTCCACTGCGCGTCGGGGACCCGGCTCTCCACCAACTGCACTTCCTCGGGCCAGCGCGGCTCCGCCGGCGTCTCTCCATCGAACTCCAGGTACCAGGTAGTCACCTCACGTGGTGGCATCGGCAGGACCTCCCGCCCGGACTCTGATCGTTCGAAAGGGTAATCGCAAGAACTTTTTCCATGAAGGGGAAACCCCCGATTTCGATTTCGATTTGGACTGGAGCTGTCGTGGAGCATTCATACGCTTTTCCATCGGGGGAGGGACCGTTTCCACAGGAATGATGAACCTAACAGCCTTGGTCAGGTCCACTGATCCCCAGAAAAATTGGAAAACAAGTCGTTGTCAGTGAAGCGACAGCGAAACGGTTGTCGTAATCGTAATCGTAATCGTGTTCAAATTCCAAGGTCTTAGGATTCCGATTACGATTCCGATTACGACAACGAAAACGAAAACGAGATACACAAGCACCAGCGCCCTCTGCTCGACGGTATCAGTGGACCTGACGAGCGCTGTAAGTTTGCTCGAGTTCCTGGATTTCTCAAGGTCGAAATCGAAATCGAAATCGAAATCGGAAGTCAACCAGAACTTCTTGCGAACAAAAACACTAGAAAAATCGGCATAGCGAAAAACGCTAGTCGTGAAAGGGGAAAGGCGAGAAACCCAATGATTTCGCAGGGTTGCGCGTCCTTCTGATGTCCTTGTAATTAGCGGGAAAGAGTCGGTAGGAATGGTTTCTACTGACAACAAAAACGCACTTTTGACAACAGGAGAGAATCACCATGAAGCCCTACAACATGAACGAAATCATCAACGGCAAGAGGTACCGCACCGCCACCGCGACGTTGATTGCGGGGAACGACTACTGGGACGGCCACAACTGGGAGCGGTCCGGCACGAACGTCTTTCTCTACAAGACGCCCAAGGGCGCGTTCTTCCTGCAGCATCAAACGCAGTGGCAGGGCCAGCAGGACACCATCGAGCCCGTCACCATCGAAGAGGCGAAAGAATGGTTTGAGCGGTTGACGGAGCGGCGCGTGGAGTTCAAGGACGCCTTCGGCGTGGAAGCGGAGGACGCATGACCTTCTACGCTGTCGAATTCGACTTCCCGATCAACTCCTCGGTGGAGCCCGGCGCCATGGTGGGTTCCGTCCATGTCTTTAACGACCCACGGGAACGGGCCAAATGGTGTTCCTGCGGGGGCCCGGTGGGTGACGCTGGTGAGCGCCTGCCGGTGGAGCTCGTCCGGGTGGCGTGGGCGACCCGTGAGCGGCCGGAAGGTGAGGCATGAGACCGCGCGGTCACTACCCCGTCTGGCAGCTCCACCCGACCGACCCCCGGCGCAACCTGCTGCTGTTCCTGTCCTCGAAGGACGAACGTGACACCTTCTGCGCGGCTGATCCGCGTCGCCGGATACCGCTAGAAGACGTGGATGGTATCCCCGCTTGCCGGGTGCCCGAGACCCCGCCGCCGCGCGTGAAGTGGTGGACTCGTGAGACCCCAGGGGAGCGGGCATGATGATCGTCACCGTCGGCCCCCTCTCCGTCACCTGTGACAGCCTCCAGGAGGCCGTTGCACTCGTCCTCCGGCTCCGTCGTCGGGGTCATGACGCCCGAATCGAGCTTTATCGATTTTTGTTGACTTCTCCAGGCTCCTTGATCCGTCCTGTAGCCCGTTGATATCATTGACGGTTTTCACGTTCCGATTGACAATTAGTCTTGTCTACATGTAAAATAGTAATGATTACAGGCAGTTAGCCATTGACAACCCATCGCAACTGGCGCATATTGTTCCGTGGAAGGGCGATTTTTCATGGCGATGGTTTCCGGCCAAGCACCAAACTCAGAAGCTGCACGACAGGCGATAGACGCGCTTGCAGCGAGCTGGACCGCTTCGAAGCCCCAGAGAGATCGCCTGAAAGAAGCTGCACGTTCAGGCGAGCTTTACCGCGCGACGCACAGGGCGCCGCGTCGTGACCCCTACGCCGCCCCACGGCCCGCCATGGAGGCCGTCTCCAGGCGGCAGCCTCGCCAGCGGCAACGCAGGGCGCAAGCCACCCGCACGACGAAGACGGCAACGTCGCCACCTGGCACAAGTGACCCGGACTCAGATCCGGGCGACCCAGATCTAGACTCACAACCAAACGGCCATCAGGCCAGCAGGGGGGCGGCATGACCATGCCCGTCAACTTCACGACCGTGGGCGCATGCTCCGCCCCCGGCGATCTCGGGGCCATCTCGTTTTCCGATCTCGTCACCCGGATCAAGGATGGCACTCCGCAGATCCGGCACCTTCGCGCCATCTCCGACGAGAGCGAACAGAAGAACTACAAAAATCACAACCTCACGTTGTGGGCGCCCTCCGTCACCTTCGACGGCAAGCGGGAGCAGAAGAGCATCACGGGTTACACCGCGCTGATCAAGTTCGACTTCGACGCGAAGGACAACCCCGGCGTGGACCCGGCCGCGCTGCGAGACCGCCTGTCAGAGCATCCCTCTGTTGTGCTCGCGTCCGTCTCCGTCCGTGGTGGTGGCGTCAACGGGGCGTGTCTGGTGGACCCATCGCCGGTGGACGTGGCCAGCCACAAGCGGATCGAGCACCTGGTGCGCGCCATGTTGGAGGAGTGGACAGGCGCCAAGGCCGACGACATGTCGGATCCTGCAAGGTGTCTCGTCATCTCCCATGACCCGGATGTCTACGTCAACGAACACCCGGACCCATGGCGGGTGCCGGTGGCGAAGGCGAAGCCGACGAAGGCCGAACGCACGATCAAGACGGCTCTCGACCTGCTGTCGGACGCCAAAGCGGGAGGCACCTACAAGGCCCGGACGGACGCGGCAATGCTGTTGGGTGGTGTGGGCCTGTCCGACGACGCCCCCGAGGTCCAGGAGGCCCTCCGGCGCGTCCGGGAGGCATCCGCCCACCCCGACGACGCGGAAGCGGACTTCCTCAAGGCCATGGAGGCCGGGCGCCGGAAGCCGATCAAGGAGGAGAAGAAGACCGCTGATCAGGCGGCGCTTGAACACGTTCGCGTTTTGCTGTCCACCACTACCTGGTGGGCCACGGCGGCCTATGGAGTCGGTCGGGATCGCGCGGAATTCTACCAGTGGACAGGCGAGCGCTGGGAGCACCGCACCGCCCAGGAGATCGCCTCCGCTCTCCGCATCGTCGACGAGTCCATGGAGTTCAAGAACAAGTGCCTTGGCTACCTCTCGACGCTGGCCCAGGTCCAGGGAGTCGCAGATCAAGACGATCTCGGCTTCAAGCTGGCCCTCGTCAACGGGGTCTTGGATTTTCAGGACGGCACCTTCCGCAAGGCCAGGCCCGAGGACAAGCTCAGAAACACCATCGGCCGGCGCTACCTGTTCCCGCACGAGCGCCTGGACCCCGGCAAGAATCGCTTCTTTCTCGTCCTGTCCGCCTACGCTCCCAAAGTCCAGAAGATCGTGGTGTACGCATTGATCCCCCGCATGGTTGCGCCTTGGGCGGGCGGTAAGATTTTCTACCTCGTCGGACCTGCCGGGACCGGCAAGAGCAAGTTGATCTCCCTGCTGTGCCGTCTGCTGGGCGGCGCTACCGCGTCCCTCCCCGCCGACCGTCTCCGTAAGTCTCAGTTTCAATCCAAGCGCCTAGAAGGCGTCCTTGCCAATCTGACAGCAGAATCCAGGCGATCCGAGATCAAGGACAGCGAGGAATGGAAAGAAGACGCCGACCGGCTCTTCTTCGAGGTAGAGATCAAGGGAGGCGACATCTATTCCGCGCGGTACATGGCGACCACGGTTCGCGCCTGCAACCTCATGCCCTACCTGCCCGGCCTTGGCTCCGAGTACTGGCGAAGGCTCTTTCCAATCCCCTTCCTCACCCGGTTGAAGGGGACCGAGGCCGGCTCCGATGACATCGAACGAATCATCCGCGAGCTCACCGACGAAGAGCTGGACTCTGTCTTCTCCGAGGCCGTGGATGTAGCTGTCCACTGCGGACCCGAGGGAACCTACCCCGGCGATCTCGACGACGACACCACCGAGGCCCTTTACCTGGATCTCGTCGACGGGCTCCGGCTCTTCATGCAATCCCGGCTCAAGTGGAGTGACTCCGGGGAGCACGTCACCCTGGCGGACATCGTCGACGCCTACCGCGTCTCCGACTATTCGCTGGTGGACCGCGAGAAGGGCCGACGAGACGAGCGGGGCACCTACACCCTATTCGAGCTCGCCAGGACCATAGGCGTCACGATGGGCGGCCGCGCGGGACAAGTGAAGGTTCCCCACGGGGATGGGCCGCAGGCGATCCTGGGCCTCACCTGGGCGGGGACCGACAGGGGACAGGCTTCACGCATCGGGGATTTCCTTCCCGAGAACCGCGAAAGTCAAGACGGATATTGTCAATTAAAAAATTCAATGGGAGAAAATCCTATATGTGACGGGGGTTTCCCCTTAAATATGCCTTTTTCCTCTCTTACTACGCCCGCTAGAGAAAAAGAGAGAGACGAAGAGAGAGAGAATCTGAAAAAGCAAAATGCAAAACTACTCCCTACGCGCGTAGTTTTGGCGGAAAATGGCACATTTCATGGGAAAACCCATATAGATCAAGGGAAATCCTCCCCTGAAACTGTTTCGGAAATAGGACAATCGAACAAACTAGGAGACCCCAAAGAGGTGCAATGATGCAACAGTGTGTCTACAAAACCAAGGTGAGCCGAAAGCACAAATCATACCACGGAGCCCCGCAGGAGCCCGCGCCGGAGTCCGTAGAGGCCCCGCCACCCACCGACACCCACGGCGACGCAGCGGAGCGCCTGCTGGTCGTCTTGCGGAGGCAGTGGCCGATGACCTCCGAGAGCATCCTCGGCCTTCTGAAGTGGTCCTGCAACGTGCTCCTGCGGTCCAGGCGCCAGGACATCCTTTCCGACCTGGTCGTGCGTGGCGAGCTGGTGCCCATCAAGGACAAAAAAGGTGAGGTTCGGTACCACATCATCGGGAATGGTGGGGAACACGCGGCCGTGAGGCCGGAGACAGGAGGTGGACAGTGAACAATCTGCAACAGTTCCGGCAAAACTCAAAGTATTTGCAAGCGGCCCTGGCCATCATCGAGCACCGGAGCCTTTCCGCCGCCGCCCAGGCGGTCAAGATCAGCCGCACCACGCTATGGCGCTGGCTCCGGACCGAGGATTTCCTGACCATCCTTCGGGCCTGCCAGGCCCAGGCCGCGCACCTGGCGCTGGCCCGGTTGGCCGGTTCGGTGGATCAGGCGGCCGGAATCCTGCTCACCGAGATGACCAACCCCGAGAGCACGCCCGCGGTGCGGGTGACCGCCGCCCGTGCAGTGATCCGGCTGGCCTTGGAGGCCCGGGGGAAGCCGGACGACGAACGCGACGCCCTGCGCGCCGTGGAACAGATCGTCAGACGGGACGGCGACCGATGAAAACCCTTATGGATCAAGGGAAAGCGGCCTCCAACCCTCTCCGGGTTGAAAAGGGCCCGGATTGCTTTGGGCGAGGCACTGCCTCCCATTTCTTGCACACGGCCACTACCAGTAGGGCCAACTTTTGTACTACACCGCCCCATGGGCAAGGAGCAAAATCATGAACGACATTAACACAAACCCCGCCCCGCCGACCCTCGATCTAGCTGACGAGGGCTCCTGGCCCATCTGGCTCACGTGCCAGGAGGTGGCCGAGGTTCTCCGGTTGAACCTCTCGACCGTTCGCCTGATGTACCAGTCCGGGCGATTGCGCGCGCGCAAGTTTGGCAAGCAGGTCAGGATCCACAAGGCCGATCTGCACGAATTCCGACTGCAAGGCCCGCGCCAGTGAAAACCATTCACCGCCCTTATGGGCAAAGGAGCTTTTAACCATGGTATATGACCCCAACCACAAAGAGACCAAGGCCGAATACGAATTCAGGTGCTGGCTCATGGCTCACCCGGATGTCTTGATCGACCAGCGCCCGTATGGGCCACTCACCAACTTCGGCGAGGCCCTCGCCCATCTGGGGATCCGCAGCCTCCACGACGGCCTGACGGCCGGCCAGGGGCGGGCGGCCCGGTTCTTCGCCGCCGCCGCCCGGCTGCATCCCGGGCACGGCCTCAACCACTTCCTGAGCGACCCCGACGGCGACCTGGTCGAGCTCGCATCACTCCCGGCCGCCGACGACCTGTCCGAGGCCACCATGCCCGCCGAAGTGGCCGCCCTGGTGCGCCGCGAGCACCTGCCGATCTACCCCACCAGGGGCCACGCGGTCACCGGCGACCCGATCCCCAGCCTGGAGGCTCCGGGGGTGAATTATGCGTTCTATCGCTGCTGGGAGGATGAACGGTTCACCCTCCGCGAGCACTCGCGGCGAGATCGGAAGAGCACACGTCTGAACTCCAGTCACCGAATACGATATC
>CALKWH010000377.1 GCA_938004375.1 uncultured Pseudomonadota bacterium | reverse complement strand
ACGCTCACCGACGCCTCCGCGCTGAGCCGGGAGAAGAAGCCCGAGGCGGTCCACGAGGTCGTCTTCGAGGTCCAGTCTTCCCGCGCCGACCCCCAGGACGCGGTGGTAGCCGATGACGGCTCGCTCTACCTGGCCTGGTTCTCGGACAAGTACACCGTCCGGGTGGGGGTGCGGCCCGCTGGGGTCGCCGAGGTGAAGGAGCTGGTTTCCGCCTCCATGATCGGCCGGCTGGCGGTGGTGCCCCGCGCCGAGGGAGGTCACCAGGTCTTCGTGGCCCGCGTGTACGGGGACGAGCCGGGCTCCGACGGCGGGCTCTTCCGCCTCGAGGACGGAAAACTGTCCCCGCTGCCGGCCGTGCGCGGCGTGCGTGGCTTGTGGGCCGCCGCGACCAAGGACGGCTTCGAGGTGTGGGCCGGCGACGGCTGGGACAAGGACTACGGCAAGGTGGCCCGCGCGCTGGTCTCGGTGGTGACGCTGCGCGGTCAGACCGTCGAGCGCCGCCAGGTCGCCGAGGTGGCCGCCGGCTACACGGTGCTGGCCGTCCTCCCCTGCGCCCTGCACGGCCCGGAGCGCCCCGGGTTCGTCCTCAAGACCAACAACCAACTGCTCTGGCTCGACGCGGGCGCGACGGCCCCGCCCTTGGCCTTGGCGCAGTGGGGCGGCCCGGCCGACCCCGTGGTGGCCGACGTCGACGGCGACGGACGGGACGAGATTCTGATCGGCTCCCCCGAGCCGGCCCTGATCAGGGCGAGGAAGAAGTGACATGCTGAACCGAATCGTCTTCTGGCTGCTCCCCCTCCTGGTGGCCCTCGCGCCGGCCTGCGACCGGAAACAATCCAGACGGGACCCGCCGCCGACCGTGGAGCTGCCGCCCGAACCCCAGGTGGAGGTCACCGAGAAGAGCCCGTTCCCCGAGGTGGCCGTGACGCTGGCCTACCTGCGCTCGTACTACTACGACCCCACCAAGCTCAAGCCCGCCGAGATGCTGGCCGCCGGCCTCGAGGAGCTGCAGTCCGACGTCGCCTCGGTGGCCTTCTCGCAACCCTCGCCCCAGAAGGTGGTCGTGCAGGTGGACAAGGAGAAGCGGGACTTCGATCTCTCGAAGATGACCGACATCGGCAAGCTCGAGGAGGTCATCTCCGCCGTCCTCACCTTCGTCACGGAGCAACTGAAGCACGACGGCGCCCCGGCCGACGAGGTCGATGACGCGATCTACAGTTTCGTCAACGGCATGCTCGAGGCCCTGGACCCGTACTCCGTGCTGATCAAACCCAAGTACACCGACGACCTGGACATGCAGACCAAGGGCGAGTACGGCGGCGTGGGCATGGTCCTGTCGGTGCGCGACTGGGACATCACCGTCATCCACCCGACCGAGGGCACCCCGGCCTTCGAGGAGGGCGTGAAGGAGGGCGACGTCATCACCCAGATCGACGACGAGAGCACCGTCAATATGTTACTGAACGACGCGGTGGACAAGATCCGCGGCCCCGAGAACACCGACGTCCTGATCATGGTGCGCCGCAAGGGCGAGAAGGATCTGAAGAAATTCGTCCTGCGCCGCCGCCAGATCAAGCTCGAGAGCGTGTCCGCCCGGTGGCTCCCGGGGAACGTGCTGTATCTGAGAATCAATCACTTCATTAACTATACGACCGACGATCTGACAGCGAAGTATGAAGAATTTACCAAGGATAAACAGCCCGCCGGGATTATCCTGGACCTGGCGAACAACCCCGGCGGCCTCCTGCCGCAGTCGGTCACGGTGTCCAACGCCTTCCTCGCCGGCGGCGTGATCGTGTCCACGGTGGGCGCCCCGGGCTCCCAGAAGCAGGTCTTCCACGCCGAGGAGAAGGGCACGCTCAACGACAAGACCCCCATGGTGGTCCTGGTGTCCTCCCAGTCGGCGTCGGCCTCCGAGATCGTCGCCGGCGCGCTCAAGGGGCAGGACCGCGCGCTGGTGGTGGGCGAGACGACCTACGGCAAGGGCACCGTCCAGCAGATCTTCCACCAGGGCAAGGGCCAGCCCGTGCTCAAGATGACCATCCGCGAGTACCTCACCCCCGGCGACGTCAGCATCCAGCAGGTGGGCGTGGTGCCCCACGTGCGCTTCGTGTCCGTGGGCGTGGTCAACGACGTCGTGTCCCTGTTCTGGCCCGACGAGCCCAAGGAGACGCCCAAGAAGACGCGCACCATCAAGAGCGATCGCCAGCGGCCCGACGAGCAGCCCCGCTACGAGATCCGTCACTTCGTCACCGCCCGGCCCGAGCGCGACCAGAAGAACCGCGTCGAGGACACCGGCGCGGACGAGGACACCGTCGAGTTCGCCCGCCGCATCCTGGTCGAGGCGGGAAAGCCCAAGGCCTCGGAGACCCTCGCCGGCCTGGAGGCCCTGGTGAAGCGCCAACTGGCCGAGGAGGACGCGAAGCTGGTGGCCGACCTCGCCAAACGCGGCCTGGACTGGAAGCCCGGCGCCCGCGCCGCCGGCGCGCCCGCGATGAAGTTGAAGACCCTGATCTGCGCGGTCGAGGATCCGCGCTGCGAGAAGCCCCTCGAGGAGCTCTCGCCGGGACAGGCGTTCTTCCTCGAGCTCCAGCTCGAGAACGCCGGCGCCGAGCCGCTATCCCGCGTGTACGGCGTGATCTCGAGTCCGGCGGACTTCCTCGACGACTACGAGTACCTGTTCGGCGCCCTCGCCCCGGGCAAGTCGTTCTCGTGGCGCACCAAGGTCGCCATCCCCCACCGCACCGCCGCTGGCGTGGAGCCCTACCAGGTCGACGTGTACGAGGCGGGCCGCGGCAAGATCGGCGAGTTCAAGCAGCACCTGGTGGTCCGGGAGCCCGGGCGTCCCAAGTTCGCCTTCACGTTCGCCTATGGCGAGGAGAACGGCGGCGACGGCCTGGCCCAGAAGGACGAGGTCTTTCTGTTGCACATGCGGGTGCAGAACATCGGCGACGGCTCTTCGGAGAAGCTGGTCTCCATGATCCGCAACGAGAGCAGGAACCGCCTGTTCCTGCTCGAGGGGCGCGGCCACCACGAGAAGCTGGCCCCCGGCGCCGAGGTGTGGTCGACCATGAAGTACCGCGTTCAGGACGCCTCGAAGCCGCTCAAGATCGAGCTGGCCGCGTTCGACACCGAATACTCCGAGAGCGTGTCCCGCCAGTTCGAGCTGCCGGTGGGCGAGCCGGTGCCGGGCAGTTTTTCGCCCTTCACCACGCAACTGCCCGAGAACACCGCGGTCTGGCACACCGCCAGCCTCTCTGGGCTGCAGGCCGCCACCGGCGCCGGCTGGGCCGACGTGGTGGGCATGTACGGCACCGCCTGCCGCGTCAAGCTCGCCGACCGCGTGTTCGGCTTCGCCGCCTGCACCCTGCGCACCGACGCGCCCAAGGATCGAAAGCCCCCGCAATGGGCGTGGACGCCCCACGTCGTCCCCCCGCGGATCCTGCTCGCCGCGCGCCCCGACAGCCTGACCAAGGCCGAGTCGGTCACGCTCTCGGGCGAGGTGGTCCACCCGGTGGCGATCCGCGACTTCTACGTGATCGTGTCCAACCTCAAGTCCGAGCGCCCCAAACAAAAAGTGTATTATGCCCCAGGAAAGGGCGGAACATTAAAATTTGAGACCCCAGTCCCTCTCGATCCCGGCCTGAACCAGATCCTGCTCGTGGCGCGCCACGACAAGGACCTGGTCGGTCACCTGCTCCTCACGGTCGTGCGGGAGTAGGGACCGCGTAGTCGAGCTTCGTCGCCGGGCGCCGCACCCGGCACGGCGGAGGATTGGGTTCTGATGGGGTCACAGCGCTTGTCAGGTCCACTGATACCGTCGAGCAGAGGGCGCTGGTGCTTGTGTATCTCGTTTTCGTTTTCGTTGTCGTAATCGGAATCGTAATCGGAATCCTAAGACCTTGGAATTTGAACACGATTACGATTACGATTACGACAACCGTTTCGCTGTCGCTTCACTGACAACGACTTGTTTTCCAATTTTTCTGGGGATCAGTGGACCTGACCAAGGCTGTCAGTTATCGACGGGATCATACCCTTCCAGGGTGAACCCTGATGCGGTGATGAACTCCTCCAGGGTGAACTCGATGGGCGGACCCGGAATGATATGGCAGTTCTCGTCCAGGATCCCCGCCTGCTGCAGGTTCATGGCCGCTCGGAGATAGTGCTCGACGTTGGTGCCATTTTTCCCGTAGGCGAGGGTGACGATGGCCCACTCGCAATTGATGATGGGAAGCAACCCCCAGTACCAACTGGCCGCTTCCGAGGTGATCCGTCGCTCGACCCGCGTGTCCAGATCGTACAACCACAGGTGGGTCGCGGTCCCCGGTTCTGGCACGTCGCGAGCGCGATCCACCAGAGCGACCAGATTCTCGTACCCCGTCTGAAGGCTCATCTTTTCATTATCGGGATCCAGGTTCAACTCTTCGTCAAGGATGCGCACCTCTCCGTTCTCCACGTCGAGCACATAGGACCCAGAGGGCACGCAGTTGTCCCAGGCAATGTATTTTCCCCAGGCAATAGCCGCGCCGACATTGTATGATGGGTTCTCCACGATGAGGTCCCGCTCGATGTCATAGTAGCGGAAGGCGCCACAGGGTCCGTTGTTCCAGAACACAGCAAGATCTCCGATGGCAACCCGAATAGGCGCTTCATGTTGGTCATCAATGAGCCTGGTTTCCTGAGTGTTGATATCATGAACCTTCATGCGCACCAACAGCGGACGTGCAGTTAGGTCATACTCGATGAAATACATCATACCGGATTTGGAGACTCCTTTTTCCAAACAGCCGTATCCAGGTTGGCACCATGTGCTGTACGGCTGCGGTATTCCATTTTCCACCACCCATATATTGGGGGTTCCTTCCCAAGGGTTTCCAGTGACCCCCGGTTGGTATTCTGTGTAATAAGTATTAAAAAAAACACGCCCATTATATTCATAAGGCCAATTTTGTGAGGCTGGGTATAGCACTACAAACTGTTCCAATTTTTCAAATAAATCGTATTTTAATATTTCCTGTCTCCACACATTAATCTCATTGTAAAGATCACATACGCGACCACTATCGTAAAACAAATATCCTGTTTCACCTAATGACAGGGTTATTCCCCAAGTTGAATAGGGCACACTAAAAAAATAATCGTTTCCACTGATGCTCACACCATTCTGCGGTGTTGGCTCGCAGTTTTCCCGGGGTGGCCAACCATCGGACATGTCGAAATCCGGCACGTCTACCACGTCGCCGTCATCGGAGGTGTCGGCGTCTGGGCCGTCTGCGTCCGCGTCGGCGTCTGCGTCGACCGGGGGCCGGCGATGCGGGGAATCGCAGGCGAGGGAATGGTAAGAGATCAGCATTAGGACGGCGAGAATGGCGCGCTTCATGGCCCCACCTCCCGGGTCAGCGGGTTCCCCAGTTCGACCCAGCGACCCTGGGTCCACTCCCACCACCGTCCGTCTTTCAGATCCGAGAACACGAGCCGGTCACCGGCCAACGCCAGCCTTGGCTCCCGCAGCACCACCAACGGGACGGCGGCCGACAGGCGGCTCCAGGTCTTCGTTACCAAATCATGCACCCACAAGGAGGCCTTGCGGTCCGTCGACGCGCGCGCCACCAGGTACAGTTTTCCCATCCGGCCGTCCACCGCCAGGGCGCCCCGATCCGGCGGCACCAGGGCGGGCAGCGCCAGATCGCCTCGCAAGCCGTCTTTGTCAAGTTTCCAAAGGTTCGGCAACAGATGCGCTGGGCGCCTGAGGAGAAAGTACGCCTCTCCCATGCGGGGTGCCGCCAGGCTCTCCACCCGGACGAAGGTCCAGTCCGGGAGGGTCTGCTGATGCAGGATCGACCCCGAGCCCAGATGCACCTCCTGGAGCGTCGGCGCGGTGATCAGGTTGCGTCGACTGATCACCCAGGCCGTCTCCGACGTGGCCTGATGAAAAGCGAGGATAACCTGATTCGCAGGGATGCCCGTGGGCACCTGCGTCCAGGCCCCCGGCTGCAGCGGATCGCGCAGATACAGCGTGCCCCGATCCAGCGCGGCCGCCACGGTCGACCAGGTGCCCGGGTCGCCGCCGACGAGGGCCGCGTCCACGCGCAGGAACCGGAGCTCGATTTCCCGCAGATCGAGCCCGGAGGGCAGGGCCACGTAGGAGCGCACCTGGAAGGACGCCGGATCCACGCCGAAGAGCCGCCAGGCGCCGTCCTCGTCCGGGATCCAGCCGAAGAGAGGATCGAGCAGGTCCCGGGGCGGATCCCACAGGGGGTCCACTGGCAGCGGGCTGCCTTCGGCGTAGCCCACGGGCTGTCCCACGGGCCGCGGAAAGTGGACGCACAAGTCGTCTTCTTCAGGATCGTAGGAGAACATACCCGGCGGGACATGGATCAGGTCATATTCGACGGTGGGTGACTCAGGGTTCCAGTCGTCTTCGGTGGGGATGCTCGTGGTCACCTGGGGAGAGGAGAACTTCAACTTGGAGTAGTGATCATGGGTGGATACAATCGGGTCTCCCGGGATCGTCTCGAGCATGTCCTCAGACAGGAATTGCGGGAACTCCCGGAACCGGTCGGTCCTGAAGGTCAGGAAGATGCGGGTACCCTGGAAAATCGCGTCGCGCCAACGGACCAATAGTTCTTGGGTAGGCACGCGAACGGTGGTGGTGTCGACGTGTGCCTCGAGCTCGTCTTGGGTCGTGAGCACCCCCAGATCACGGGTGGAGCTTGCCTTCACGGGATGGTAGAAATATTTATACCTGCCAGTGGATATGTCGAAGGCGAAGTCTTTGGTCGAGTAATCATTACCATCAATGTTGTCCAGGGCCGTAAGTGACGGGCAATGCAACCTTAGTTGTCCTGACGAATCACTCCGACAACTCGCTTCCGTCTGTCCCGGGCACACGCACAGCCCCACCGACAACATTTCTTTCGAACTGGGCCCCATCTCCCGGTCGTTGGACAGGACCGCCGACACGGTCGCCGTCGGATCCGGGCACCACGAGAAGAAACCCTGGTTCATGCCATACGTGTCGGATCGGATGTCCACCCTCACGTCCGAGATCCTGCGTTCGCAGTGATCGCCTACCCCGTTCTGGTTGTGATCCGCCTGGTCGGGGTTCTGAAACCACCGCTGGCACCGGGTCAGGAGCGCACCGTCGAATTTCTGCATCAATGATCGGCATTGGGAGGCTTCGTTCTGGTCGTAGTAGGGCACGCCGAACCGGCTGATCAACGGCGAGCAGTTATCCGATGTCGCCTGGCAGCGTGTGAAACACTCTAAGCATGACTCGTTTCCGTGCGATACGATTGGATACAACTCGTGGCAAACCGCTTGACAGGCGGCCACTTCCCCAAGTGTGAGAGGCAGGTCACATATACCATCCTGGTCTATATCCCATTGCAAATGTGGATGCAGTGGTTCACAGTCAAACAAGTCGGGTGCGCCGTCCTGGTCGAGGTCCGAAAACCAACTTCCACCTTCGTTGAGACAAGAGAGCGATGCGTTGAAGTCCAGGGGCAACCGCTTGAAGATTTTTCGGAGCGGGGCAGCGTCACAATTTGGATCGGGTGAATTTCGCTTTCCGCCACAGAATCTATCATAACCGTAATCCAAGACCCCCTCATTGTCGAAATTGGCATACAATCCGTAAATGCCCGCGGGGTAGGACGCCCGCGATATCTGGACTAACGAATTGATCACGTCAATCGATTGAAGGGAACCCAGAGGATCCTCCATCGAAAAAGCACCACTTCTGCATCCGATGGAAGGTGGCTCCAGCGTTGGTGGCGTCGGATAGAAAAGGAAATCAGGGTCGGCAAAGACATCTTCTGTTTCGATGGAAAGGATCTCGTAGGATTGTCCAATCAAATCGGTGAGAGTGCCAAACCAATTTTGAATTTCTGTTTCACTGCCAGTGCAATTTCGTGTCACGGAGCCGATGGGCCCCGATGATGGAGAGTTATCAAGTGAGAAATTTATTGTAATTTGCTTGGTAGTGTTTAATGAATTCTTATATTGTATTTCACCTATATTACCCAGATAGAACGATGTGCTGGTTATTAATTTTTCATCACGAATTCCATTAAGCATGTAATATTGTGAAGTTCGGAGAAATCCTGGATATCCCAACCCTTGGCCCATTTTCATGGCCCCAGGGAGCCCGAGACATGACGGACCAGACCACCCACCCCCGCAGTATTCATGCTCTCCGAAGGTGCTCAATGAAAAGCCGTGGTAACAGGACTCACAGGCTTCCTGGCTCACGTAGAGACCATGCTTTCCCTTGCTGACATGGATCGTCGGCAGGCAAAATCCGAGACTTTCATGGCATGGCTCGCCATGTTCCGTGTGCCCTTGCGCCTCCAGCGCAGGTTCGATGTCCCTTGTGCAACCGGGAGCATCGCAGTACAGGCGTCTGGAGTCTTCCATGCATTCATGGTCGGAGTTCCAAATTTGGTCTGGTGCCAGATAATCAGCCCAAGACCATATCCACCAGCAATCCCAACTCTCCATGGTGCAGCGGCGCCATTGGGCGGAATGGATTTTCCATTTTTGAAAAAGAACATCACGGCTGATCAGTTCAAGTTCGAAGACTTCCGAGTCTCCGGCGTGGGTGAGGTCTTCACGGAATAGAAGTACAAATCGAACACGAATGAGACGAATAGCAGGTCCGGTGAAAGTAATTGTGTCTCGGCTCGCGGCCAGGGGATGAATCTGATAAATGAGATGAATTCCGTTGACACTACTTAGGGTATCGTTCCCAGCATCGGCCTCATCGTTATCAAATTGCAGATAGGGACGAAATGCCCAGGCTAGTTCAGCCTCGGCCCAATCCAGTAAGCCATCTCCATCGCGATCGAGATAACCGCAATGCGTGTCAAACGGAGAATGGGGAAGCTCCCATGAGAAGCGAGGATTGACAGGATCCGGGTTTCCACGAAGATCAACCGGAAAATCAGGGTCAGAGGTCAGGCAGCCACTATGGTTGATGGGTGACATGGAGTTAGTTGGTTCAGCCCATGTCGGGGGGGGGGCCATGAACCATAAGAATAGAAAGAAAAATTGGAAAAGCCCACACCTGAATGTGCAACATTTATCCATGGTATCCTCCTTTATAGTGAAATCATACTAGTGACAAAATTGGATGTTTTCAAGTAGGAAGATGAACAGCGCCACGACAAGGACCTGGTCGGTCACCTGCTCCTCACGGTCGTGCGGGAGTAGGGACCGCGTAGTCGAGCTTCGTCGCCAGCGAGAGAGCCAACACGAAAAAATAATCCGAGCAGCGGTTGAGGAAGACCAGGGCCGAGGTGTCGCCGTCGGCGGAGCCCTGGCGGGCGAAGAAGGCGGCGACCTGGCGCTCGGCGCGGCGGCACACGGCGCGGCACACGTCGGCGGCCGCGCTCTTCGGGTTCCCGCCTCCGGGGAGGACGAAGGCCGCAGGTGGCGTCACGCGGGTTTCGAGCGCGTGCGTCCATTGCTCGAGGCGGCGCGCGTCCCCCGGGCCCAGCAGGCGCAGGTCGCCCAGACGGGCCGGGTCGACGGTGGCGAGCTCGGCGTTGAGGCGGTACAGGTCGCGCTGGAGCTCGATCAACTGGGCGCCCGCCTCTCTGGAGGCGGCCGTCTCCGAGGCGGGTTCGAGGAGCACGCGCAGGGCGCCGATGAAGCAGGAGAGCTCGTCCACGGTCCCCACGGCCTCGAGGCGTGGGTCGGACTTGGGGATGCGCTGGTGGTCGCGGGTGTCGGAGAGGCCCCGATCGCCCCGGCCGGTGATGATGCCGGTCATGTCTCGACTCCTAGGTGGCGGGGGTGGTGAACACGGTGATCTCGAGCATGGCGATGGAGAAGTCGTCACCGATGGGATCGAGCCCGTCGACGAAGTCCTTCAGGCGTTTCTGGAGCGACGGCCGGTCGAAGGCGGCGGAGCGCACGTCGGTGACGAGCTCGACGAACGACTGCGTGAACACGGTGGCCTGCACGTACTCGCGCAGGTAGCCCTCGAGGTCGCTCTCGTCCTTGGCGGGGTTGAAGTCCGCGCTGCGCATCCAGGCCAGGGCGGGATGGCAGGACTGGGCGATATCGTCCTCGGTCACGCCGAGCAGGTCGGCCACGCGGGCGGGATTCTTGTAATATTCGAAGACCAGGTCCACGTCGAAGTCGACGATGGCCATGCTGCGGCGCGTCTTCTCGTCGGCCGCCTCGTACACCTCGGACATGGCCTCCCACACCCCCGGGCACGCGGCCAGCCGGAAGAACGGCACGGCGCCGTCCGCGTCGGGCCGCAGGGTGCGGTACCGCTCCAGGATGGGTGCGGGTGGGTACACGCGGGTGAAGTACGGATAGAACTCCGAGGCCGTGGAGTCGAGCACGTCGTCGTCCATCAGGCGCACGGTGTCCTCGTCGGAGAGCTTCTGGTAGCCGTCGCTCATGGTGACCAGGTACACCTGGCCGGCGGGCTGGGGCAGGTCGCACTGGAACACGGTGATCTCGAGAGGCAGGCCGTAGCGCCACTGCCGGGTGATCGAGGACGGATCGTTGGCCACCACGTGCAACGGAGTGAGCACCTGGGCCTGCAGCCGGCCCTCGTGGCGTACCACCAGCAGAGCCGGGCTGTCACCCACCGCGAGGCCGTCGATGGCGCCGCTCTGATGATGGAAGCGCAAAAGTGAGATGGTGGTCGCCCCCTTGCCCTGGTAGGCGGTGTTGGCGACGCTGTCCGAGAACCAGCGGGCGAAGTCCTTGATGTCCCGGGGCTTCGCCTCGCGGCAGTGGACCTCGAGGTCCCAGGCGAGCTCCCGGGCGACCTGCACGGTCTCTCCGTCGGCGCTCTTGGACTCGGACACCCCGTCGAGGGTGATCACCACGGACCAGTCGTCCTCGCCGTCGCGGTAGGTGAAGATGGAGGCAGCGTCGTGGATGGGGTGGTTGCGCTCCGGCGCGCGGACGTCGTTGATCTGTCGCTTGGTGACGGCGGATTCGAGTTGGAATCGCATGGGCGTTACCTCGACTATTTCTTCTCGCCGGGTTCGATTTTGCTGCGCAACTCCTGCACCAGTTTCTCCAACTGGGAGATGCGCTCGCGCAGGCCGTCGACCTCCTTGGTCACCAGGGCGTGAGGCACCTCCCACAGGGTCTGCAGTTGCTGCTCCACGCGGGCCTGCCACTCCTCGAAGCGCGCCTGGAAGGGCTCGAGGTAGGAGCGCACGTCCTCCATGCCGGGGAGCTCCTGCACCCGCGCGTCGAGCTCGGTGCGGAAGTTGCTGACCAGGCCGCCGCTGCGGATCAGGGCCACCAGGGAGGAGATGGGGAACAACTTCCACTTCTTCTCGTCGGTACGGATGATCTGCAACAGGATTTCGTGGGTGATGTCGGAGCCGGAGAGGTAGTCCACGACCTGAATCTCCTCGCCACCCCGGATCAGGTCCGAGAGGGTGCGCAGCGTGATGTAGCTGCTCTGGGAGGTGTCGTACAACTTCCGGTTGGGGTAGCGCTTGATGGTGCGCAGGGGGCCCGGTTTCGGTTCGGCGGAGTCGGTCGTCATGGGTGGCACCTGTTCCCGTTGCGACGGGCGTTTCGTTTGTACCATAAAACACGGCCGCGCGGGCAGTGGAAAATGGACACACGGGCGCGGGAAAAGATGCGTCACGCGCCGCGAAAGACCATCCGCCCTCTCACGGGTGACAGCTTCCGGCACCGGATTGCCGCACGCCCGGCCACGGGCTGGAGACCGGCAGGGCTCACGGTTTGCACAAACTGGTGTCGATCCGGCACGAGGGGAGGCAGGCGAGCCGCCCTCCCGAGTAGCCCAGGGCCTCGCAGGAGAGGCCGTCGGCGAAGCGCTCGCCGTCGCAGTCCTCGAGGCCGTTGAGGATGCGGTTGCCGCAGCGCGAGCAGCCGGCGAAGTCCCAGCGGCAGTCGGCGCCGCAGGTGAACACGCCCGTGCCGCCGATGTAGGAGGCGCAGGACACGGCGTCCACGTCGGCGCCGGGATCGCACTCTTCGGGCGCCCGCTGCCGGCCGTCCCCGCAGGACCAGGGGACGCAGCGCCCGCCCCGGGGGGTCTGGCCGCAGAAGAAGCCGTCGACCCGGCAGGACCACGGGTCCAGCGGGTTGCAGGTGCGGTCCACGGCGGGGGGCTCGCAGGCCGTGGCCGTCGTGGCCAGGGCGGCGGCGAGGACCGCGGTCACGAACGCGTGTTTCACGGCGAACATGCGACGGGGGAGGAAAATTTGACTCATGGCGACGGCACCGGCTCGAGCTTCAGATCGGCGAGCCGCGCACGCACCTGCTGCATGAAGGGCGCGCCCGGATCGGACTTGATGGTGTAATAGGTCGTCGAGGTTTCCTTCCACAGGGGGGTCTTGCGGTAGGCCAGGTACTCGTGGTGCCCGATCACGTGGCGGATGGGGAAGCGCCGGGCCAGATGGCGCACCAGATCCGCGCTGGCTCGGACCTGGGCCTCGTTCAGCGGAGTCTTCGGGGTGCCGCCCACGTTCTCCACGCCGATGGCGCACCAGTTGAGGCCCACCGTGTGCCGGGCGAAGGTGGTCTCGGGCAACAGGCGCACGAGGGTGCCGTCTCGGTCCACGAGGAAGTGGGCGGACACGTTCAGCGGGCTCGCCTTCGCCAGCGTCGGCCGATCGCCGGCGGGCATGCGCACGGGGTCGAAGGTGTGGAAGGCGGACGCGAGGGTGGCGCCCTCGGTGGCGTGGAGCACGACCATCACGGGGGCGATGACGGGCTCCTCGGACTTGAGGCCGTGGCGCAGGGCCAGGTATTCCAAAGAGAGCCGGCGGCGCTCGGCGTTCCAGGTGATGGGCCGGTCGACGATCCGGGGGGCGGGGTCCGGGGCGAAAACAGGGTTTTCGCTGAGCGGAACCGTCTTCGGTTCCGCCGGGGACGGAGGCGGAGACGGCGAGGGTGACGGTTTCATTGCCGGGGCGAAACTGGAAGTTTCGCTAAGCGGAACCGTCTTCGGTTCCGCCGGTGACGGTGACGGTGATGACGTTGGGGGAGGAGAACCGTTCCTCGAGCAGAGGCATAGCAAAAGAGGGAGCAGGAAAACCAGCCGTCGCATGACCCCACTGTAGGGAAAACCGCGGGCGAACGGAATTCTTGCCTCCGGGATCCCCCTCTGATATACCTGACATCTGTTAGGTACTCTCCATGGAACTCTCCTCCGGTTTCTTCGACGATCTCACCCGCCTGGCCCAGGACGGCCGCCACGATCTGGCCTGCGGCACCTGTGGCGAGGGCCGGAAGAAACTGGGGTCCGGGCAGTGGCTGTATCCGGCGGTGATGCCCGACGGGCGCACCCAGTGGATGCTCAAGGTGCTCATGAGCAATGCCTGCGTGAACCGCTGCGGCTACTGCGCCTTCGGGGCCCACGGGCTCACGGATCCCGCCCGGCTCAAGCCCGACGAACTGGCCCTGTTTTTCTCCATGCTCATGAAGGAGCGCAAGGTGGGGGCGCTGTTCCTGAGCTCGGCCATCTGCGACCGGCCCATCCGGGTCATGGACGACATGCTCAAGACCGCGATGCTGGTGCGCCGCAGGTACCGCTTCCGGGGCTATCTGCATCTGAAGTTGCTGCCGGGCATCGGCGACGACCAGATCCTGGCGGCCATGCAGCTCGCGGATCGCGTGTCGGTGAACCTCGAGGCGGTGAGCGCCGAGCACCTGCGGCGCATCGCCCCCGAGAAGGACTTCGACGCGGAATTGGTGTCCCTGCTGCGCCGGGTGAAGGCGATCAGTGAAAACCACGAGGTTGCCTGCCGCGGCGCGTCGACCCAGATCGTGGTGGGGCCCTCGGGCGAGACCGACCGCGAGATCGTGGGGTTCATGAGCCGTTGCTACGACGACCTGGCGCTCAAGCGGGTGTATTACTCCGCCCACAGCCCCCTGCCGGGGACGCCCATGGAACACCTAGCACCCACCCCGCTGTGGCGCGAGCACAGGCTCTACCAGTCGGACTGGCTCCTGCGGCAGTACGGCTTCACCGCCGACGAGATCCCCACCGACGAGCGCGGGTCCCTGTCCCCCGAAGCCGATCCCAAGTTGATGTGGGCCCGCCTGCACCCCGAGTTCTATCCCCTCGAGGTCAACGCAGCCCCCCTCGAGTCCCTGCTCCGGGTGCCCGGCATCGGCCCCCGCGCTGCCGCGCGTATCGTGAACACGCGTCGTCGTCAGCCGCTCTCGGACCCCGCGGACCTTTCTGCCTTCCACGTGCCGGCGCGCCGGGCCGCCCCCTGGCTGCTGTTCTCCGGGCGCCGTCGCATGCGGCTCCAGGCCCAGCTCTCCTTCGATTTCACCGCCTAGCGGAACCGGTTGTCTTTGGCGATCAAATGCCCTAGTCTGGGCGTCGCGATGGAACCCGCCAAGCTCCTCCTGATCCCCCAGAAGACCCTGCGCTCGGAGTCCGTGATCCTGCTCGCTGCTTCGGTGCTGGTGGGGCTCGCGGCGGGCTTCGCCGGGCTGTTGCTCCACGACGCCATCGAGTGGGCCATGACGGCGTTCTTCTGGCCCTTCGGAGTCTCGGGGGGCGAGAAGGCCGCCTCCGGGCTCCCCTGGTACGGACTGCTGCTCCTGCCGGTGGCCGGCGGACTCGCCCTCATGCCAATCCTGCGCTGGCTTGCCCCCGAGGTGCGCGGCGGCGGCATCACCGAGGTGATCGAGTCCCTCGCCGTACGCGGCGGGCGCATGCGGCGCCGGGCGCCCTTCGTGAAGATCGCCACCACCGCGATTTCCCTGGGGGCGGGGGCCTCGGCCGGGCGCGAGGGTCCCATCGTCTTCATCGGCGGCGCCATCGGATCGTTCTTCTCCCGGGTGCTCAGAGCCTCGGTGCGGCAGACGCGCACGCTGGTGGCTTGCGGCGCCGGGGCCGGCATCGCCGCCACGTTCAACATGCCGTTCGCCGGGGCCATCTTCGCGGTCGAGGTGATCCTGGGGGACTTCCAGGCCGCCAAGCTCGGACCCATCGTGGTGTCCTGCGTGGTGGCCACCGTGGTCTCCCACATTTTCCTGGGGGACTCGCCCGCGATCATGCACGTCGAGTTTGCCATGCACAGCCCGTGGGAGCTCCTGTTGTACGCGCTCCTGGGGATCGTCATCGGCGTGCTGGCGGTGGCCCAGATCCGCGGGGTCATGCTCTCGGCGAAGCTCCTCTCGCGGTTGCCCGTCAAGACCTGGTGGTACCCGGCCATCGGCGGGCTGGCCGTGGGCGTGCTCGCGCTGACCACGCCCCACCGTTTCGGGGTGGGCTACTACCAGGTCAACGAGATTATCGGTCGCGAGACCGTGCTGCTGCTGGGCGCGACCCTGGCGATCACCGTCGTGAAGCTGGTGGCGACCTCGATATCCCTGGGGTCGGGCTTCTCCGGCGGCATCTTCGCCCCCGCGCTGCTCATCGGCACCATGGCCGGCAGCGCCTTCGGGCTCGTCGCCGCCCGCTTCTTCGACGTGTCCCACCCCTCCAACTATGCCCTCGTCGGCATGGGCGCGCTGCTCGCCGGCGTCATGCACGCGCCGATCTCGGCCGTGCTCATGATCTTCGAGATCACCCGGCACCCCATGGTCATCCTCCCGCTCATGGTGGCCACGGTCATCTCCGCGCTGATCTCCGCCTTGCTCCAGCCCGACGACATCCATCACTGGAGCCTGAGCGCCCGGGGCGTGAAGCTGGACCGCCACCGGCACGCCGACCCGCTCCGGGGCCGCAAGGTGAGCGAGCTCGTGCGCCGCGAGGCCCCCGAGGTGCCCCATGACATGCCCTTGGGCCAGGTCATCGCCCGCCTGCTGGAGCAGGGCAGCAACCGGGGCTTCGTGGTCGACGCCGAGGGGCGCCTGACGGGGACCATCCACGGCAACGATCTCGCCTTCGCCCTCACCGAGCGAGACTCCCTCGACGGCCTGGTGGTGGCCGCGGATCTGGCCCAGCCGGTGCGGGAGACCGCCCGCCCCGACGACGACCTGGCGGTGGCCCTCAAACTGCTGGACCGCGCCCGGGAGGAGGAGCTCCCGGTGGTCGATGACGCGGGCGTCCGGCTCGGCGAGATCTCCCGGGCCGACGTGTTCGCCGCGTTCCACGAGGAGCTCGACTCTCAGGATATGCAGCACACCGTGGTCGACGCGATCTCGCTCTCGGAGCGCCTGGGCGAGATTGACCTGGGGGACGGGCACGTCCTGGTCGAGCTCGAGGTGCCGCCCCACGCGTACGGCAAGACGCTCCCCGAGTTGGACATTCGCCGCCGGTTCCACATCCAGGTGGTCATGCTGCGCCGCCGGCTCCCGGGCGGCGAGGGGCGCGGCGCGTGGAAACGGTGGGCGCCCACGCCCTCGGACACCCTGGAACCCGGCGACTTCCTGCTGGTGCTCGGGGAGCGGGAGAACATCCGCAATGCGACGAAGATCTGACAGCCCTGCCTTGACCCCGGTCAAGCTCCTTCCGTTTCTTTTGATGATCTCCGCCTTCTCTTGCGAGAAACGCGAGACCGTGACCGTGCCCCGCATGGTGTTCGCGGTCTGTCCCGAGATGCCGTGTCGCGTGCCGGTGGGCGCCGTCCGCGGCTCGGTCCTCGCCGGCGAGCGCCGCCCGCACAATTTTCTGATCGACGTGCGCGACTTCGCGGCGCGACACCCGTCCCTGAGCCCCTTCCGTTTCTCCCCGGAAGAGCGGCGCCGGGCGACCCCGGGGCGACTGACGGTGTGGGTGCAGGCCGGCGAGCGACCGCACCGCGTGACGCTGACGGCCGACACCACGATCACCCTGGAGCGGCTGCTCTTCCCCCAGGCGCCCGTCCCGGGGACCACCGCCGTGTGGCGGCCGGTCAGGCCGGCCCCGCGGGTCCCGCGGACCTTCCGGTGCCAGGATCACGCCGACGCGGGCACGTGGTTCGCGGTGCCCTGGACGCCGGCCACCGCCCCGCTGCCGCCGATCCGCAAGCCGTCGATCCAGCTGGCCACGAGTCCGGTGTGGGCGCCTTTGACGGTGTTCGTCCCCCAGGGGCGGCACTTCGTGTTCGCCCGATTCCCCGGCGGCCGCGCCGACCTGTGGACGGCGCTGTTTGCCTGTCTGGGCCCGGTCTCGCTGGTGGACGCCGAGCCGGGGCGGATCGCCACTACCCAGGCCGCGGGCGTCAGCCTGTGGCAATGGGCGGCCCCCATGGGTCCGCATTGGAGGCCGCTGGCCGCCGCCCTCACCTTGGACCGGGCGCAGCCGGGGCCGCCCGGAGTCGCCCCGGAGCCACCCGTGGCCGTGGCCGCGATCCGGGGCCGGGAGTTTCACGTCGAACGGGTCGACTCCCCGGTGGATTTTCTGGTAAAAATGCTGGCGGCCGGCCACCTCGATCGGGAGGAGGCATGGGCCGCCTGGACCCGGCTGCAACTGGCCGGGAACCCGCCGATCGAGTTCGAGCGCCTGCGCGAGGCGCTCACCGCGCTGCCCGAGTGAGCTCGCGCGGCGTCCACGGAAGGAGACTGACATGCCCACCGACCTCGAGATCGCCCGCAAGGTGCACCTGAAGCCCATCGCCGAGATCGCCGCCAAGCTCGGCTTTCTGCCCGAGGATCTGGAGTTGTACGGCCCCTGGAAGGCCAAGATCAGCGCCCGCACGTGCCGCCAGGCCGGCGGTTGCCGGGACAAGGGGAACCTGATCCTGGTCTCGGCGATCACGCCCACCCCCGCAGGGGAGGGGAAGACCACCGTGTCCATCGGCCTGGCCCAGGGTCTGCAGCGCCTGGGGCACGTCACCGCGCTGGCCCTGCGCGAGCCCTCCCTGGGGCCGGTCATGGGCGTCAAGGGCGGCGCCACCGGCGGCGGCTGGTCCCAGGTGCTGCCCATGGAGGACATCAACCTCCACTTCACCGGCGACATCCACGCGGTGACGGCGGCGAACAACCTGCTCTCGGCCATGCTCGACAACCACCTGCACCACGAGAACGCCCTGCGCCTCGACCCGCGCATGGTGTACTGGCGCCGCGTGATGGACATGAACGACCGCAGCCTGCGCAAGATCGTCGTGGGCCTGGGCGGCCGGGCCATGGGCACCCCCCGGGAGGGCGGCTTCGACATCTCGGCGGCCTCCGAGGTCATGGCCATCCTGTGCCTGACCGAGAGCTTCGGCGACCTCAAGCGGCGGCTCGACAACATCCTGGTGGGCTTCGACTACGATCAGTCGCCGGTCACCGCCAAGGGGCTGAAGGCTTCGGGCGCCATGTCGGTGCTGCTCAAGGAGGCGTTCAAGCCCAACCTCGTGCAGAGCATCGAGGGGGTGCCGGCGTTCATCCACGGCGGCCCGTTCGCCAACATCGCGCAGGGCACCAACTCCGTCATGGCCACGCGGCTGGCCCTGCGTTCGGCGGACTGGGTGGTCACCGAGGCGGGCTTCGGCTTCGACCTGGGGGCCGAGAAGTACTTCGACATCGTGTCGCGCTCGGCGGGCTTCTCGCCCCGGACCGTGGTGCTCGTGGCCACGGTGCGCGCGCTGAAGATGCACGGCGGCCTGAAGAAGACCGACCTGAAGACCGTGGATCCCGCCGCCGTGGAGCGGGGCCTCCCCAACCTGGCGAAACATATTGAAAATATTAAAAAATTCCAGGTGCCCTGCGTCATCGCCCTCAACGTGTTCGCCCAGGACGCGGACGACGAGCTGCGGGTGGTCGAGGACTTCTGCCGCGCCCAGGGCGTGGCCTGCGCCCGGGCCGACGTGTGGGGGCAGGGCGGCGCCGGCGCGCTGGAGCTCGGCGAGCTGGTCGTGAAGACGGCCACCGCTTTCACCGGCCAGTACCGGCCGCTGTACGAACTGGACTGGCCCCTCGAGCAGAAGATCGCCACCGTCTCCAAGGAGATCTACGGCGCCGAGGCCGTGGACTACACCCCCCAGGCGAAGGCCGACCTGAAGCGCATCGTCAAGAGCGGCTACGGGCAATTGCCGATCTGCATCGCCAAGACCCAGAACTCGCTCTCGGACAACCCCGCTCTGCTGGGGCGTCCCAAGGACTTCGTGGCCACCGTGCGCGAGGTGCTGGTGGCCGCCGGCGCGGGCTTCGTCATCCCCATCACGGGCGAGATCATGCGCATGCCGGGCCTGCCCAAGGTACCCGCCGCCGAGAACATGGACATCGACGACGACGGCGAGGTCACCGGGCTGTTCTGACCGACACGGTCAGCTTGCCATTTGGCCGGTTCGGGGTACGATGGGCCACCGGAGGTTTCCATGAAACGGCTCGTCCTCGTCCTGTCCCTGCTCGGTTGGACCCTCGTGCCCGGCGCCGCCCCCGCGCAGGTCCGTCCCGGGGTGGTCAAGGTCCCGGGACCGCTCATCGTCGCGGACCAGTACTTCCGCGAGGGCGTCTTCGACAAGGCCCTGATCGAGTACCAGAAGGCCTTCGAGGAGTCCTACGATCCGGCGATCTATTATAATATTGCACAATGCCTCCATCGCATGGAGCACTGGCAGAAGGCGATCCTCTACTACGAACTGTTCATCTCGAAGAACCAGACGAGCCCGCTGATCCCCCACGTGCAGACCCACATCGCCGAGTGCGCGCGCAAGCTGCAGGACGTGCAGAAGCTCCAGGAGGCCCACACCAAGGTGCCCCCCGGCAAGCGCAAGGTGGCCGTGGTGTCCGAGCCCGTGGGCGCCGAGGTCTACGTGGACTCCTTCACCGGGACCCCGGCCGGCGTCACTCCGCTGATGCTCGAACTGGACACGACCCCGCACCTGATCGTGCTGCGCAAGCCCGGCTACAAGGACTTCTCCCAGCTCGTGGACGTGGGCGTGCCGGGCATGACGCTTTTGCGCTTCACCCTTGAGGACGTGCACCGCAAGCCGGTCCCGGTGGCAGGGGCAGCGATCCCTCCCGAGGCCCCGGGGACCTTGCTCCCGCCCGCCGGAGCCGCGCCGCCGCCGCCCGATCTGACCGGCCAGTGGTGGTTCTGGACCGGCCTCGCCGCCACCTCGGTGTTCACCGTTTCGGCCATCCTGACCGGGCTGCGCACCCTGGATCTCGAGTCCCAGTTCGAGGACACCGGCGACACGGCCGTCAAGGACCGCGGCGAGCGCTACCGCGCCTGGACCGACGTCCTGCTCGGCGCCGCGCTGGTCTCCGGCCTCGCCACCACCGTCGGGATCGTGCTGTTCCAGCGCCCGGCCGCCCGCCGGACCCCGGCTCCCGCGACCGGCGGCGTGTCCGTGCTGCCCACCTGCGGTCCCCACGCCTGCGGTCTCTCCCTCGGCGTCACGTTCTAGAGAGCGCCGGTCAAGAGCTCAACGGACTTGACCGGCGCTGTCAATAATGCCGGGGGCGGGAGCGGGGGGGTTCCCAGGCCCGGGGGGGCGGACCCTGCAACTCGTGATCGCGGCGCGCGTCGGCCGGCTTCATGTCCGGGGTCGTGGGGGCCTTGTCGGGGGCCTCGAGGGACTTGAGGTCATACTTGACCGCGAGCTTGTGGCCGCGGGAAGGGGAGTCGATGTGGAAGTGGTCGCGGTGGTAGGCGTCGTGGTCGGGGGTGAGCACCGTGTTGAAGATCCCCGAGTCGCGCAGGGCGGCGGTCACTCCCCTGAGGGCGCGGGCCTTGTTCGCGGGGCCGCGCCAGTGGTTCACGAGGGCGGCGTAGCCGAAGGAGCCGTCGATGGCGGTGATGTCCAGGGCCTCGCCGAAGGAGTGGCGCGACAGGACGTTCTTGCCCTTGACGTAGGACACGCGCCAGGCCGAGTTCCAGTACATCGACGCGATCCCCCACTTCTGCAGCTTCGGGCCGGCGAGCACCAGGTTCTCCACGGTCTTGCACTCCATGATCCACGGCGCGTCGGGGTTGTTCCACGCGCGCCGGTAGACCACGCCGCCGAGCTTGGTCGTCAGCGGCTTGATGGGGGTGTTCACGTGGGCGACGTTGTCGAACAACTGGTAGGGGACGCCGGCGGCCTTGAGGCGGGCTAGGCAGTCGCGGTCCATGTTCTTGGTGGGGACCGCGATCTTGCGGATGTCCTTGATCAGCATCGGGGTCTTGTTCCACGGTTCTTTGGCCTTGGTCGGGTTTTTGCCCCCCGGGGCGGTCATGGGGGTCCGTTGCGCGCCCGCCGCGGACGGGAGCGCCAGGAACAGGATCAGGGCGAGCAGGCGCATCGGGGTCCTTACTGCAGGAAAAACTTCCACACGAGGTAGGCGGCCAGGGCCACGGTCACGGCCGTGAGGGCCCAGTCCAGGGCCTTGTTCTTGCTTTTGGTCTCGGCCTGGCCGGTGACCGAGCGGGCGGCCTTCTTGAAGCCCCGGCGCATGCCCATCATCAGCCCGCCGGAACCCTCGGATCGTCCGCTTTTATTCCTCTTCTTCTTCATGGTCCACTCCCAGTCTGGGGATTAAATGTTTTTCCACGGCTTCCAAACACAACTGGTGCCAGCGCAGGTCCAACTCTAGCTCCTGGGCCGACTCCGGGGGGAATGGCCGGCGGGCCTCGAGGGAGGCGACCCGCGCCCGGACGTCCTCCACGTCGATGTGGTCGGAGTCGAATACGTCTTGGACCAGGCAGGCGAGCCGGCCATCGGCGCCCACGCGGATCAGCCCGCCGCGGACCAGCAGCTCGTGGGTGCGCCGGAAGGTGTGCACGCGCAGAGGGCCGGGCTCCAGCACGCTCATCCAGGGGATGTGGCCGGCCAGGATCCCCACCTCGCCGCCGGCGACGCGGCACTCGACGAGCCGGGCGTCGGACAGGCGCATCAGCACGCCCTGGTGCTGGTGGGTGACACGAACAGGGAAGGTCTTCTTCATGGTCGGATCCGTCAGAACGACTTGCGCTTCATCAGCAGCTCGGCCTTCTCGCGCACCGAGTCGATGGTGCCCGACATCAGGAACGCCTGGTCGGGCAGGGCGTCGCACAGCCCTTCGACGATCTCGCGGCAGCCGCGGATGGTCTCGGTCACGGGGATGAACGCGCCCGGGAGCCCGGTGAAGTTCTCGGCCACGAAGAACGGCTGCGAGAAGAAGCGCTGCAGCTTGCGGGCGCGCGACACGAGGAGTCTATCCTCTTCGCTCAATTCATCAATACCCAAAATGGCGATGATGTCCTGGAGCTCCTGGTTGCGCTGCAGCATCTCCTGGACGCGACGGGCCAGCTTGTAGTGCTCGTCGCCCACGACCTCGGGGGACAGGATGTTGGAGGTGCTCTCCAGCGGGTCCACGGCGGGGTAGATGCCCATGTCGACGATGCGCCGCGAGAGCACGGTGGTGGCGTCGAGGTGGGAGAAGGTCGTGGCCGGCGCCGGGTCGGTGAGGTCGTCGGCGGGGACGTAGATCGCCTGGATCGAGGTGATCGAGCCGCGCAGGGTGGACACGATGCGCTCCTGCAGCTCGCCCATCTCCTGCGCCAGCGTCGGCTGGTAGCCCACGGCGGACGGGATGCGGCCCAAGAGGGCGGACACCTCGCTGCCGGCCTGGGTGAAGCGGAAAATGTTGTCCACGAAGAACAGCACGTCCTGACCCTCGACGTCGCGGAAGTACTCGGCCACCGTGAGCCCGGACAGGGCGACGCGGGCGCGGGCCCCGGGGGGCTCGTTCATCTGGCCGTAGATCAGGGCGACCTTGTCGAGCACGCCCGAGTTCTTCATCTCCACCCACAGGTCGTTGCCCTCGCGGGTGCGCTCGCCCACGCCGCAGAACACCGAGGTGCCGCCGTGGTGCAGGGCGACGTTGTGGATCAACTCCTGGATGATGACGGTCTTGCCCACGCCGGCGCCGCCGAACAGGCCGATCTTGCCGCCCTTGCGGTACGGCGCGAGGAAGTCGATGACCTTGATGCCGGTCTCGAGGTAGGAGACCTTGGTGTCCAGTTCGACGAAGCTCGGGGGCGCGCGGTGGATGGGGAAGAACTGCGAGGAGCCCACGGGGCCGAGCTCGTCCACGGGCTGCCCGATGACGTTGATGATGCGCCCGAGGACCTGGGGCCCCACGGGGACCTGCACCGGCGACGACGTGTCCTGCACGGGCTGGCCCCGGCGCAGGCCGTCGGTGGTGTCCAGCGCGATGCAGCGCATGGTGCGCTCGCCGATGTGCTGGGCGACCTCGACGACCAGGTTCCACTCGCGGTCGTCGATGACGGGGTTGGTGATCCGCAGCGCGGTCTGGATCGGGGGCAGGTCGCCGCCCTCCCAGGACACGTCCACCACGGGGCCGATGATCTGCAGGATGACACCCTTGTTCTCGTTCATTGCAAGGCCTCGGATCCGCTGATGATCTCCATCAGTTCGAGCGTGATCTTGGACTGTCTGATCTTGTTGTATTCGAGCCGGAACTGCTCGAGCAGCTCCTGGGCGTTCTTGGAGGCGTTGTCCATGGCGGTCATGCGGGACGCGTGTTCGGACACGAGGCACTCGTGGAGCAGGCGGCGCAGCTCGCATTCCAGGTACAGGGGGAGGAACAGGCCCATGAGCGTGGCCGCGTCGGGCTCGAGCTCGACCTCGGGGGCGCCGTCCGTGGCGGGCGGGCCGTCTTCGCCCGGGGTGGGCTCCGGCGTCGGCAGCGGCACCAGCTGGACGCGCATGGGGGTTTGGCGCATTAGGTTGTGGAACCCGGCGGCCACGGCCTCGACCCGGGTGAAGCGTCCGGTGGTGACGCCGTGGGCGACAAAGCGGGCCAGGGCGAGGAGCGCGTCGTCGTCGACCCCCTCGGTGGAGAGGACGGGGGCGTCCTCCTGGCGCGGGTACCGCGCCTCCGGGAGCGCGCCGGCGCCCTTTTTCCCGGCCACGACGAAGCACCGCCCGGGATCCGGGGGGTACCAGCCGGCCACCGCCTGGGCGAGGTTCTGGGTCAGCGGTCCGCACATGCCGCGGTGGGGGAAGAAGGCCAGCACCAGGGTCAGGCCCTCCCCGTCGCGGGTCGCTCCGTCGCCGTCGCCGCCCGAGGCGGACGCCAGCGCGGGGGGGACGAACGTCTTCATCTCCTCGACGATGGCCCGGGATCGGCGCAGGGCGTCCTGCAGTCGCCAGTACTTGACGGTGGAGACCATCTTCATGGCGTCGGCGATCTTCCGGATGTTCCGGATCGCGCCCATGCGCTGCTTGATCGTGCGCAGATCCTGCATGGTCCGGTCAGTTCTCCTGCACCACGAAGTGGGCCTTGAAGCGGTCGAGCAGGTCGGTGAGCTCCTGCTCGAGCTCGGGGGTGAGCGCGCCGGTGTCCTCGAGCTGCGCCAGGGTGGTCTGGCCGTGGGCGGTCAGGTGGGTGGTCAACTCCTGCAGCAGGCGGGGCATCTGGGAAACTGGACAATGATCGAAATATCCATGGGTGCCGGCGAACAGCATGACGACCTGGCGGGCCATGGGCTGCGGGATCCCCAGGGGCTGGCGCATGAGCATCATCATGCGCTCGCCCCGGGCGAGCTGGTCGCGGCTGACGGGGTCGAGGTCCGAGCCGAACTGGGCGAACGCCTGGAGCTCGCGGTACTGGGCGAGCTGGAGCCGCAGGGGGGCGGCCACCTTTTTCATGGCCTTGGTCTGGGCGGCGCCGCCCACACGGGACACCGAGAGCGCGACGTTGATCGCGGGGCGCTGCCCCGAGTGGAACAACTCGCCCTCGAGGAAGATCTGCCCGTCGGTGATGGAGATGACGTTGGTCGGGATGTAGGCCGAGATGTCGCCGGACTGGGTCTCGACCACCGGGATGGCCGTGAGCGAGCCGCCGCCGCGGGCGGCCGAGAGCTTGGCCGCGCGCTCGAGGAGGCGGGAGTGCAGGTAGAAGACGTCCCCGGGGTAGGCCTCGCGGCCCGGCGGGCGGCGCAGCAGCAGGGAGATCTGGCGGTAGGCCACCGCGTGCTTGCTCAGGTCGTCGATGCACACCAGGGCGTGCTCGCCGCGGTCGCGGAAGTACTCGCCCAGGGTCATGCCCGCGTAGGGCGCCAGGAACTGCTGCGGGGCGCCGTCGGCGGCCGCCGCGCACACCACGGTGGTGTAGTCCATGGCGTGATGGAAGCGCAGGCGGTCCACCAGCGTGGCCACCGTGCTCTGCTTCTGGCCCACGGCCACGTAGATGCACTTCACCCCCTTGCCCTTCTGGTTGATGATCATGTCCATCAGCAGGCTGGTCTTGCCGGTCTGGCGGTCGCCGATGACCAGCTCGCGCTGGCCGCGGCCGATGGGCACGAGGGCGTCGATGGCGCGGATGCCCGTCTCCAGCGGCTCGCACACGCCCTGGCGGTCCACGATGCCGGGGGCCTTGGTTTCGATGGGGTGGTGGGCGGCCGCGGCGATCTCGCCCTGGCCGTCGATGGGGGCGCCCAGCGCGTTGATCACGCGCCCCAGCAGCGCCTCGCCCACCGGGAGCTTGACGATGTCGCCGGTGCGCCGCACCATGTCGCCCTCCTTGAGGTGGGCCGAGGAGCCCAAAAGCGCGCAGCCCACCGAGCCCTCCTCGAGGTTCAGCGCCATGCCGTACAGGTCGTGGCCGAAGTCCACGAGCTCGCCGGCCATGACGTTCTCGAGGCCGTAGACACGGGCGATGCCGTCGCCCACGGTGAGCACGGTGCCGACCTCGCTGACCTCCACGCGGTGCTCGAAGCGGTTGATTTCCTGGAGGATGATCGAGGAGATTTCGTCGGATCTCAGTTGCATCGTCGTCGCTTCCCGATGGGTCAGAGGTGCAGGTTCAGGCGGTCGCAGAACCGCCGGATGGAGCCGTCCATGGTGCCGTCGACCAGCTTGTTGCCCACGCGGATGAGCACGCCGCCGATCAACTGGGGGTCGACCTCCTGGCGGATCAGCGCGCTGTGGCCGTAGTGCTCCTCGATCTTGCGGCGGTAGTCCGCGATCAGGTCCGAGGGTAATGGGTGGGACGAGATCACGCTCACCGTGATGCGCCCCATGAGGCGGTCGAGCTCGGCGCGGAACAGCCGGAAAATCTCGGGGAACAGGGGCATGCGCGCGCGGTCGGCCAGGAGCAAAAGGAACCGGCGCGTCGGCTCGAGGAACTGGTGCTCGTCGCCCAGCCGCGCGAGGACCGCCCGCCGCTCGGCGTGGGAGAAGGCGGGGTTGGCCATGAGCTCGCCCAGGCCGCGCCGGAAGTGGTCGTTGACCAGCGCGCACTCGCGGGCGAGCCGCTGGGCGGTGCGCACGTCGCCGCCGGCGGTCCGCATCAGGGCGCGGGCGTAGCGCGAGGCGATGAGATCAGCGTTCATGACGTACCGTCTCCTCGAAGGTCGAGTCCAGCCCCTTCTGGAACAGGCGGGGGGCGGACGCGGGGTCGAGGTGGCCCGGCAGCGCCTCGCGCACGCGCTGCAGACTCTCGACGAGGAGCTCGTCGCGGATCTGCCGCACGGTGAGGTCCTGCTTGATCAGGATCTGCTTGAGGGTCTCGTTCCTGCGCATCGCCTGGTAGGCGCGGGCCTTGTCGAGGATGACCTCGCGCTCGATGCCCATCTCCTGGCTGACCCGGTCGGTGATCTCCTGCTCACGCTCCGCGCTCGTCTCCTGCAGCTCGCGCACGTGGGCGCAGACCCGGTCGGCCTCGGCCTCGCGGGCGACGGCCTCGGCGACCTCCTCCTGGAACTTGCGGCGCTCCTCCTGGCCCATGCGCACCAGCGCGCGTCCGAGGAAGCGGTGGCACAGCCACAGGAAGAGGATGAAGTCCAGCAGCACGAACACCACCGGCGGGCCGTCGAACTGGCCGGGTCCCGGCTTGCCCACGTGGGGATAGTTGAACAGGTCGAACCAGTTGATGACGGCGAGGTGGAAGAAGATCATGCGTCCTCCCGCAGCCGCCCCTCGAGGCGGGAGGCGAACTCGGGGAGCCGGGCCTCGAGCTGGACGCGGACCTTCTCGGCCTCGAACTGCAGGAGCTGCTCGGACTCGGCGAGCTCGCGCTCGGCCTCGAGATCGGCCTCGCGGCGCATCTCGTCGGCCTCCTGCACGCAGCGGGCCCGGTGCTCCTGACGCCGCAGCGCCTGGGCCTGGCGGTGCTCCTGCAGGGCGCGCTCGAGCTCGGCCTCCTCGTGGCGCACCTCGTCGAGCCGCGCCCGGGACGCCTCGACGCGGCCCTTCGTGGCCTCGTGGCGGCGGTCCTGCAGTTGCAGGAACGGCTGGAACAGCACCCGGTTCAGCCCGATCATGAGGGTCAGGAAGAACACCAGGTGGATGAAGAAGGTGCCGTCAAGGTCGAAGAGCATCTCGTCGAGGCCTCGAATCGCGCCAGGGTTTTGGGGGCCCGTCGCGTCAGGGGGAACCGGGTGGTTCGCGCGGGCGTCGGCGGGCTTCCGGGTGCCGCCGTCCGTGGGACCGGCCGGGCTCCGGTCCCGACCGGCGCCGGTTGTAGCACCGCCGGCCGGGAACCGCAAGAGCCATGTAATAACGCCTGATGCGCCGCCTCCAGCCTGTGGAGTGCCAGAGCTCTGCTCCCGCGTCTTCTCCCCCTCCATTTTGGACTGCGGGGACTTGGCCCCGCATCTTATTCCCCTTCGGTTGTCAACCGTCCCGATCCGACAGCGATCCGTCCCGATCCGACAGTCATCCGTTCCCCTTCCCATCCTCCCCGGATCCGGCTGCTGTGGACCCCATGACCGATCTCTGTCCCTTCTGTCACCCGGAAGACCGCCCCATCGTGCTGCGCAACGACCTGGCTGTGGCTTTTTATGACAAATATCCTGTCTCCCCGGGTCATCTCCTGGTCATTCCCATCCGCCACGTCGCCTCCTGGTTCGACGCGACGCCCGAGGAGAAGCGCGCCATCGACGACCTGGTCGATCAGGGCAAGGCCCTGCTGGATCAGGCGTCCACGACGAGTAGCTATAAGTACGCGGTGTTGCTTTCACTCATGGACCTTGTATTGGAAAAAACAGACCAAAAAGGGTTGCCGCCGGAGGCCGTTATCCCATGGTCCCGTCAGCCCAACGACGGGCTGGCCAATTTGGTGTTGGCAGACAAGAAATGCAATAGGAAAAAAAGAGCTTATCTCGCCTCTTGCGACCATGTCGCCGCCTGGCTGAAGCGCAACGGTGACCCGTCTTCCAAAGACGACTTGAAGGAGATCGCCCGCCGGTACCGGTGGGAGCTCGGCTTGGAATCCAGTTTGGGGGTGGCCTCCTCGATATATTTGCACCTGAGACCGAAGATGGTTCTCTGGAAGCAGGAAGAGGATTTCGAGTTCGTAGAAGAATCCACGTTGTCGATGCTCGAGTCGATGTTTCAGAGCGTCGAAGTCGCCTGAGCCGGGTGCCAGAACCGAACCCCTCAATCCGCGCGCATCAGCGTGGCCATCGGGAGGAGCGCCCGGCGGCCGGCCCGTTTTCGATCCGGCATGGATAAAGTGAAAGTCGACTTTCAGTTTTGCATGGATGGATTGTAAATTGGGATGGGAAACGCTAGTCGACGATGACGGGGTCGGTGCAGGTCTGGATCTCCATGATGAGGTACATCATGATCTTCTCCTGCAGGATCAGCGCGTATTCCCAGCCGGTGCCGCCGCCGTAGCCCGAGTGGGTGTGGTAGACGGTGTAGAGCACCTTGCCGCAGTAGTAGTTCCAGGAGACGGTGACCGGGTTGTGGGTGTAGCCCGACCAGTCGCCGTACATCCAGACCTTGGGCGGGGCGATGTAGTTGCCGTCGACGCAGTTGGGGTCGCCGTCGCCCTCGCAGGTGCCCTGCAGGCCGGGGTTCATGCTGTGGATGATGTCCCAGGCGCCCAGGAGCTCGATGGTGCCACTGGGGTTGATCAGGTTCAGCCAGGCCTCGAGGTACGGGTCGCCGGGGGTGCCCATGGGTTCGTACGAGGACCAGTTGTTGCAGTCGCCCACGGTGCCCGGGGCCGTGGTGCCCGAGCCGCAGGTGGAGCCGTCGGCGGTGAACGTGAGGAACTCGGGGAAGGGCTGCTCGGCGAAGTCGTAGGAGAAGTCGTCGACGTAGAGCTTGCCGCCCTCTTCCACGTACTGGCGCAGGTTGGCCCGGGCGTTGGCCGTGCTCAGGAAGGTGGCGTCGTCGCCGCAGGTGGTGATGATGAGGTTGTACTGGCGTAACTGGTTGATGTCGTTGAAGATCCCGGAGGCCGACGTGTCGCTGACCACCACGACCTCGACGCCGTAGTCGAAGCCCATGGCGCCGAAGAGCAGCTCCATGTCCTCGTAGGTGCCCTCGATGATGAGGATTTTCGGGATCCACTGCTTCAGGTTGGGGTTGAAGCGGTTGGGCAGCGTGGTGACCGGGTTGCGGGGCAGACCGGCCGCGGGCTCGAGATCCTCGACCTCGTCGGGGCCGCCGGCGGTGATCTCGGTCACGCGACGGAACTCGCCCTTCTGCACCACCAGCCAGTAATGGATGTTGGGGTACAGTTGCAGCTCGAAGGAGCCGTCGGTGTCGGAGAAGGCGTGGATGACGCCGGCGGGGACGTCCACGCACTGGTTGCACAGGCCGCCGGGCAGGGGCTCGGGGTCGGTGGGCTGGTAGGAGTAGGCCGCCACCAGCGCCTGGGGCACGGGGATGCGGTTGGCCTCGAGCATGGAGGCGTTGTCGGCGCCGGGGCCCCAGACCTTGCCCCGCAGCGTGAACAGGTGCTGCGGGTTGTTGTTGAGGTTGTTATTGTTGACGTTGTTGTTGTTCTGGCCGCCACAGCCGAGCACGCCCAGGCAGTCCAGATCGGCACAGTCGGTGGTGCCGTCGCCGTCGTCGTCCACGCCGTTGTCGCACACCTCGGGGCTCTGGTTGTTGAAGACGTTGTTGGAGGGCTTCTTCTTGGGGTCGTTGCAGCCCCAGAAGACGAGCGCGAAGAGTCCGCCCAAAATCACGAGGTTTTTCATGTGTGTGCCCGTTTCTCTCCGGTCAAGGGGCGCCAGCCGCCGGAGACCTGAAGTGCCGATCGCCCGGTGTTTTATATCCTGAAACGGTCGTTTCGCCACCCTAATTTTCACGGTGGCATGGAAAACATGGTTTTCTGGTCGGGCCGAACTGGAACGCGGCGGCTTTTTGAGGTATGAAATGGGGTCCGAGACGGAGGTTCCCATGCGCGTGAACGTGAAGACGGTCTTGATCTGTGGACTCGTGGCGCTGGCGCTGCCCTCGTGCATCGTCGAGGAGGCGAAGGAGCGGGAGAAGGCCGACGCCTATTGTTACATGATCGATCAGTGCCGGTTGGGCGAGTACCGCGCCTGCTACGACGCGGCTACCGCCAACCTCGAGGGCACGCTGTACGGCGAGTGCCGTGGCGCCCGCGAGTTGTTGCTGGACTGCCTCGGGCACCTCGACTGCGGCGACTATTTGCTGTGGAGCGAGTCCGACCCGGAGCAGGACCTGGACTACCCGTGCCGGGACCAGGACCAGCTCGAGGCCGTGGCCTGCCAGAACGAGTGACGGCGGTCGATCGCCGATGCTGGCGCGCTTCTCGCTGTACGGGTTCCTGAAGAACCAGCTCTACTTCGAGCCATTTTTCGCGATCATTTTTCTGGGACGGGGCCTGGACTTCTTCGGAATCGGGGTGGTGCTGGCCGTGACCGACGCGGTCACCAACCTCCTCGAGGTGCCCTCTGGGTGGGTGGCCGATCACTGGGGGCGGCGACGGTCGATGATCCTGAGCCTTGGCGCCTACCTCGCGAGCTTCGTGGCCTACGCCTTCGCGGACGGGCTGTGGTGGTGCGTGCCCGCGGCCGCCTGCTTCGGCGTGGGGGAGGCCTTCCGCTCGGGGACCCACAAGGCCATGATCTTCGAGTGGCTGCGCCGCCAGGGAAGGCTGGCCGAGCGCACCCGCGTGTACGGCTTCACGCGGTCGTGGTCGCAGGTGGGCTCGGCGGTGGCCATGGTGGTTTCGGCGGGCCTGGCCCTCACGCTCCCGGAGCTGCGCTGGTTGTTCCTGGCCGCCTGCGTGCCCTACGTGCTGGGCATCGTCAATCTGTGGGGCTACCCATCTGAGCTGGAACATGGTGCTCGAAGCGAGCACTTGGCTCGAAGCGAGCACTTGGCCCGAAGCGGGCACGAAAAAGCGGGGACGGCCGCCCCGCGCGAGGGATTCCTCTCCACCCTCGCGCTGGTGTTCCGGCGGCCGGGCCTGCGCCGGCTGGTGATCGAGAGCTGCGCGGTGCAGGGGTCGCAGAAGCTCCTCGCGCCGTACGTGCCCGTGGTGCTGGCCCTGGCCGGGCTCCCCGCGGCGGGGGCGCTGGCGACGGCCGCCGGGGCTATGCCGGTGGCATCGGTGCTGTGGATCGCGGGCGTGGGCGCCGGGCTGCACCTGTGCGCCGCGCTGGGCTCGGTCATGGCGCACCGGGTGCAGCGCTGGGAGTCGTCGCCGGACCGGGCGCCGCGGCGGCTGTGGGCGATGGTGGTGGTGGCGATCTCCCTGCAGGCCGCGGGCGTGTGGACCGGCCAGGTGGTCCCGGCCGTCGTGGGCTTCGTGGCCTTCGCCTTCCTGTTCAACGCCTGGCGTCCCGGGTTCCTGACCCGGTTCGATCGCGACACGCCCGCGGATCGGCAGGCCACCGTCCTGTCCGTGGAGAGCCAGGCCACGACGGCCTTCACCGCGGTGCTCGCGCCCCTGACCGGCGCGGCCGCCGACCGCTGGGGGATCGGGGTGGTGTTCGGGGCGTGCCTGGTCCTCGCCACCAGTCCCCTGGCCCTCCCGCGGCCGCGAGAAAACGCTTGACTTGCAGACCCGCGTTCACTATAAACCCGCAGTTCCCGGTCCATGTATTGGATGATTTCCGGGGAGCTCTTATCGACGGAGGTACGTTATGGGCGTTTCCAAGAACAACCCGAATGCGCGTGACAATCAGCGGCTGGCCGTGTCCTGCCCCGAGTGCGGGACCGAGATGAACCTGATCAAGAAGGTGCCCGGCGGCATGGTCTACATCTGCCCGAAGGACAACAACACCTATCCGATCTTCCGCAAGTCCTACCTGGATCTGCCCCACCAGTGGGTTCGCAAGTAGTCGGCTTCCTCCGGAAATCCTGAAAATCCAAATAATATCAATTTGAACGGATCACGGCTGCAGGCCGGGGACCGTGAGGGGCACGAGGCTCTGATCCAGGTTCCCCTGGCCGAGCTGGCCCAGGGCGTTGTTGCCCCAGCACGAGACCGCGCCCGTCAGGGTGGACAGCGCGCAGGAGTAGTACCAGCCGCCCGCGCCGGTGTGCCCGGGCTCGGAGGGGATCGGCGCCTGCACCGGGACGGGGGACGGATCGGTGGTCCCGTTGCCGAGCTGGCCGCTGGCGTTGCCGCCCCAGCACCAGGTGGAGTCGTCGGCCTTGCGGGCGCAGGCGTGGTCGCCGCCGCACGAGATCCCGTCGGCCGACAGGGTGCCCACGCGCACCGGGGTGGAGCGGTTGGTGGTGGTGCCGTCGCCGAGCTGGCCGACGGAGTTGTTGCCCCAGCACCACACCGAGCGGTCGCCACGCAGGGCGCACGCGTAGCCGTCGCCGGCCGAGATCGCGGTCACGTCGGTGAGGCCGGCGACCTGCACCGGGGTGGAGCGGTTGGTGGTGGTGCCGTCGCCGAGCTGGCCGCTGGCGTTGCCGCCCCAGCACCAGACGGTGCCAGATCGGAAGAGCACACGTCTGAACTCCAGTCATCGAATACGATCTCGTATG